>JAAXHX010000091.1:0-140 GCA_012270635.1 Dehalococcoidia bacterium
TAGGGGTCGATGTGGTCCTCCCTGCCGACCCGCCTCGCCAACTCCCGGACGTCCACGTTGTAGAGGTCGGCCAGCTTGTAGATGAGGTTGGGGCCGGGCTTTCGATCTCCCCGCTCTATCTGGGAGAGGTAGGAGGAGGA
>JAAXHX010000091.1:223-2746 GCA_012270635.1 Dehalococcoidia bacterium
CTCTGGCCTCCCCGCAGCCTGCGGAGGAGCGGGCCGATGGGCTCGTCGCTCTCGATCTCCCGGCGTTCCTCAACGTCCTGTTTCTCGTCGGGCTCGTCCATGTCGTTTGCTCCCTTCCTGCCCCAAGGTGCGGACAGCTTTGCGCGCGCTGCATCCTGCTAAATGATTGCTAACCTCCCGCTAATCAATTGTTACAACAAAGCGAGCAATTGTCAAGTAATCCTATTTCAGAGGCCGAATAGTGCCGTTTGTCCATTGCCATTGACTTTCCTATGGTGCTACAGTTATGCGCACAGTACATACCTTCTAAAGCTGTACTGAGTATACATCGCCGACGCTCCCGAATGCCACACCTTCGTGGCAGGGCTGGACTCCGGTAGAGAGATGGAACGCGTGAGTAGCAGGGGCAAGCAGAGACTGACCAAGACCCAGGAGAGGCGGCGCATCGAGGGCCTGCGAGCGCTGGCCCGCATCATCGCGCGCCACTACCTGGCCAACTCCCACCTGTACCGCAATGGCGCAGCCGAGAAGAAGACCCGGAAGGAGGGCGCGGCGTGAATCGCAGGCAACCCTCCACCAGGGTCAGGCTCGATCCCCACAAGGTGTGGGCGATGCTCAACCGGCTCAACATGAGCCAGAACGAACTGGCGCGGCTGGTCGGCACCTCGTCGAGCTACCTCTCGCAACTGATGTCCGGGCATCGCTGCCCCTCGGCGGCCTTCCGCAAGAAGCTCATGGACGCCCTTGACGTCACCGACTTCGACGACCTGTTCTACCTGGAGGATATCGAGTGAGGCCCAGCTCCGTGCCACCGCCTCGGCTTCTGTTCTGCGACACCTCTGTACCGGAGGACTTCGGCGCGCGCCTCGACGCTTTCAAGGAGGCCACCGGCCTCACGTGGGAGGGTCTGGCCGCCTGCCTGGGCGTGGACCCGCGCCAGCTTCAGCGGTGGCGGGACGGCACCAAGCCCAGCGGAGACGGATTCTGTGCCCTCGTGCTGCTGGCGGCACACATCCCCGGAGGCCTCCACACACTGCTCGGCGTACACGTCCTGCCACCCCCCGGATGGGTCTTGCAGCCGCCGTTGGCTGGCGGGGCCGGGCGTTTCACGAACGGCGGCGGGGGCTAGCGCGGTGGGAGTGCAGCGTCGAGTGCATGGGCTGCCCGTCGTGTGGGTCATGCCGCCGGACTTTCCCGAGCGGCTGGCGCTGTTCCAGAAGGAGAGCGGCCTGTCCACGCGAGCCTTTGCCCGTCTTCTGGGAGTCAACCCCGACCGCATCAGGAAGTGGAAGAAGGGCGACGCGGCCCCCAACCAAATCCATCTCTCCGCGCTCTACACCATCGCCGATTTGATGGGGCTGCGGGCCGGGATATTGATGCGACCTGAGCAGGACCTGGCCGAGGGGTTGGACGTGGAGACAGTGCGGGCGATGAGGCGGGCGCACTAACTCTCTCCAATAGGAGGGGGGCCGCCTGCGTCTCCCTACTCACCTTCTCACGATGCCCTGAGGGTTCAGCCTGGACGCCTTCCGGTTCAGGGCGTCTCTCAGGATGCCGAAGGCCAGGTGGAGGCCCAGCTCCGCGTCCCTTTCGGAGGGTTGCTTCTCCTGCTTGAGCAGGGCGTGGGCGATCAGGTCGGCCATCGGGAGCAGGTCGTCGTCCTGGCGGCTTCGGAAGGACGGGCCGCCGATGATACGCCCTATGGGGATGTCCTTCGTCGCCTCACCGTCCTCCCAGACCTCGTAGCGGCTGGGCACGGGGTTGCGCTCCCTGAGTCTGTCGTATATCTGTTCGACCATCCACTCGCCGTCCTCGTCGAAGATGAGGTGGGCGTAGCGCCGGTCCGTCTTGACGGAGGTGTTGATGCGGTTGAGCATCCGGTCCAGGCTGACCTTCTCGTGGTCCATGACGTCGGTCTTGCACAGACAGACGTTGATCACGTCGATGCCGCCACGCCTTCGGGCGGCGCCCTCGATGATGCGCAGGCCGTCCATGAAGATCTCGGCCCCCTGCTCCGGGGTGAGCCTGCGGCCGGTGTTGTCGATGCGGACTCCCCTCCCACGACGGGCGAGCAGGTCGCAGGCGTTGAGCTTCCGCTTGGTGGGGACGTTGTAGTCGCCCGCCATAGCGTAGCGCCAGCTCTCAACGCTGTCGTGCAGGCTGTTCCATCGCTCGGCGTCCACGCCCAGGGCGGAGCGGACGTAGCAGGTGGGACCGTCGGCCTCTTCTATGTAGTAGATTCTCATGCTCTTTGTCTCCTTAGTCGTGATTCGCGCTCAGCCGTCGTGAAGGCGTAGGTCGGCTCGGTGACGCCTGGGGAAAGCCATGCCCGTCCCAGCGGCCCCTCCCGCTCCACCATCTCCCGGTGGGAGACCAGCAGGTGGAGCGCCACGCCGGCCCGGACCGTCTCATTTGCCACGATGCGCAGGAAGTGGGTGGCCGCCAGCTCGTCGTGGAATACCACCAGCACGTCGGGCCTCGACCCGTGGTCGTCGGTGGGACGGTGCGAGGAGTAGTAGCGCA
>JAAXHX010000092.1 GCA_012270635.1 Dehalococcoidia bacterium
TCGAGCGCCGACGTGGGCTCGTCGAACAGCATGATGTTCGGCTGCATCGCCAGGGCCCGGGCTATGGCCACCCGCTGCTGCTGCCCCCCCGATAGCTCCCTGGGATATTTGTCCGCCTGCTCCGGGATCCCGACCCGCTCCAGAAGCTCCATGGCGATCTTCTCCGCCTCGGAGGCGGGCATCTTTCGCACCTTGGTCGGGGCCAGGGTTATGTTTCGCATCACCGTCAGATGCGGGAACAGGTTGAAGGACTGGAAGACCATCCCCACGTCCCGCCGGATCGCATCGATGTTCCGCACGTCGTCCGTCATCTCTATCCCGTCGACTGTGATGTCTCCCCTCTGATGCTCTTCCAGCCTATTTATCGTACGGATGAACGTCGACTTCCCGGACCCCGAGGGCCCGAACACCACCACCACCTCCCCTTTCTTGATGGTAGTCGTGACGCCGCGCAATGCGTGGAAGTCGCCGTACCACTTGTGTACGTCTCGGCAGATTATTATGTCCTCGGGGCTGTTTTTCGCTTCTACGGTTGTCATTGCCAATCCCCGGCTTTCTCTAGGCTAACGCTCCCCCACGCCCAGGTGTCCCTCGATCCGGCGGCTCACGTAGGACATTCCGTAGGTGAACACCCAGAAGGCCAGCGCGAGGAATATGAACAGCTCCTTGGTGCTGGACAGGTATTCGACGTTGCCCTGGATGAACGCACGGCTTATCTCCACTATGTCCAACATGCCTATTATGTATACCAGGCTGGTGTCCTTGAACAGGGCGATGAACTGCCCGACGATCGCGGGTATAACGTTGCGGATGGCCTGGGGCAGTGAAATCAACATCATGGTCTGCCAACCGGGGAGGCCCAACGCCCTAGCCGCCTCCGCCTGGCCCGGATGCAGCGCCTGGAGCCCGCCCCGCACGTTCTCCGCCATGTAGGCCGCACTGAACAGCGTTATGACTATGCCCGCTCGGAGCAGTCTGTTCAGGGGAAAGTCCTCCGGGAACGCTAGGGGCACCAGCACCGACGACATGAACAGCAGCGTTATCAGCGGCACGCCCCGAAAGATTTCGATGAACGCCACGCACAGGACCTTCACCACGGGCAGCCGGGAGCGGCGGCCCAGCGCCAGCGCGATCCCGATGGGGAAGCTGAACACTATGCCGGCTACGGCCAGCAGCAGGTTCAGCATCATCCCTCCCCAATAGATCACCGACACGGGTTCGAGGCCCGGGATGCCGGGCAGCCCGCGTAGCAATAGCAGGACCAGAACGAAGACCGCTATCCCCATAAGGACCACCCCCCGGACCGTGCCCAGCGGTGTGTGCCGCCCGAGCGCCCACCCCACCCCGACCGCCGGCAGGTTGGCCAACAGCAAAAGCCGGACGTCCAATCCCATCCGGTCCAGGCTGTAGGGCAAGAAGGCGAAGGCCGCCAACGCTATGGCAACCAGCAGCGCTATCCTCCTGCTGGTGCCGCCCCCGGAAATTCCCCACGCCATCCCGACCAACACCATTACCAGCATCAGGGCGGCCTGGGGCCTCCAGAAGCAGTTCTGCGCGGCGCAGGCCTTCTCGGTGTTGTACTCGCCGATTACCATGAGGCCGCCCAGGGTTGAAATGACGCCCCACTCGGCGTCGAAAAGCACCCAGCCCAGCCCCCACCAGAGCCCCGCGACTATGGCCGCCCCAGAAACGACGCTGAGCAGACCGTTGTACCAAGTGCCGAACAGGTTGTCGCGCGCCCACCCCACCACCCCTCGACTAAAGCGCGGTGGGGGCAGGGCCGGCCGTCGTTCGGTTCTAGCGTTTGCAGCCATCCCGCAGATTTCCGTTTCCCGTCCGGTTCAGAAGGCTATGCGTCGGTTGTAGAGGTTGCCTATCAGGGAATAGGTCAAGCTCATCGCCAGGTAAGCCCCCATTATCAAGATGAATATGGACACCGCCGGCGCAGTCTGGGTCATCGTCTTGGCCACGTTGGTCAGGTCCGTATAGCCGATTGCCGCCGCCAGGCTGCTGTTCTTCGTCAGGTTCAGATACTGGCTGATCGTCGGCGGGACTATCACCCGGAGGGCCTGCGGGAACGTGACGTTCCTCACCGTGCCTATGGCCGAGAGCCCCAGCGACCGGGAAGCCTCCGCCTGTCCCTTGCCCACGGACTGGATCCCTGCCCTCACGATCTCGGCTATGAACGCCGCCGTGTACATCACCAGCCCCGTTAGCAACGCCATCAGCCCCCCCGACAGCTCGAAGCCCCCGTCTATGCGGCCAAAGGCGCCCTGCGGCGCGGGGGTCGAGATGGCGAGGGGGTACCCCCCGATTGCCGCCGTTATGACAAACCACCCGACCAGTCCCACAATAACCGTCGCAGCCACGCCCGTCAGAAGGGGGTATGACGCCGAACCCGTCCGCTCCTCCCTCCGGGACAGTCCCTTGTGCACCAGGACTCCCGCTGCGACGGCCACCGCCACGGACCCCATCCACACCAGCCCCGGGCCCACCCCGTTCCCGGTCGGCATGGGGAGATACAGCCCTGCGTTGTTCAGGTAGAAGACGCCGCCTACGTCGTATCCCTCGCGCACGGGCGGCAGGGCAAGGACTATGTAGAACCAGAAGAAGAGCTGGACCAGAAGCGGCACGTTGCGGAAGAACTCGATGTAGACCAGCGCAATCTTCGAGACCAACCAGTTGCCCGACAGGCGAGAAACGCCAATGAACACCCCCAGCCCCGTGGCCAAGACCACCCCGATTATCGAAACGAAGACCGTGTTGGTCGCCCCGACTGCCAGGGCGTACAGGAACGAGTCGGAGGACTCGTAGGGAAGGAAGTGCTGGCCGATGGGGGTCTGGTACTCTCGCCCCAGGAAGCCGAAACCGAATGGGATGTCCCGGTCGCTTATCGCATTTGCGATGTTGGAGAAGAACCAGGCAATCAGCGCGAGCACCAGGACCCCGGACACGATCTGGGCCGCCCACTCGATTATCTGGGCGTGCCGCCAGACCGGTATGCCCTTGTAGGTGAGGTTCGGCAAGCGCGGGTTAATCAAGCTTCATCCAATGGCGGGCTTCGGGTCGGACTGATTCTATTACATCAACGCGACTCGCGCCCGCCTCTCTTCTCCGAAAGCAACGAGGGGGCAGCCGGTCATGACCGGCTGCCCCCTGCCTGCTTCGTCCGAGGTGTCTCCGGGTCTTATCGCGGGGGAGCGGCGTAGATCTGGCCGCCCTTCGGGCAATCCGTGCATGGGGCGTCGGCCCACAATGCGTTGCGTCCGTTCTCCCTGGGTAGGTCTATCCCACCGGGCCCCAGATTGCGCTCGTATATCTCGCCGTAGTTCCCCACGGCCCTGATCACGTCCTGCGCAACTTCCTGGTCTAGACCCAGATCGTCCTGCCCAAAGGAGCCTTCCAGTCCGAACAGTCGGTCGACCTTAGTGTCGTTAGTCTTTGCCGTCGGCACGTTGTCGGAGGACACGCCGTAGGCTTCGGAGTAGATGAGGATGCCCATGACCGTCTTCACGATGTCGAACCACTGGTCGTCGCCGTGAGGCACCACCGGGCCCAGCGGCTCTTCCGAGATGGTCTCCGGTAGAATTACGTGGGCGTCCCTGTCCTCCAGCGCGGTGCCCAGGGCCGCCAGCTGGGAGCGGTCGTTGGTGAAGGAATCGCACTGTCCCTTTTCGTAGGCGCTCAGCACAGCATCCGTGTCTTCGAAAGTCAGCGGGGTGATGTTCAGGTCGTTCTGGTTGGAGAAGTCCTGCAGGTTCAACTCCGTAGTCGTGCCCTGCGTGACGCACACCGTCGCGTCCTTGAGTTCCAGGGCGCTGGATATGCCCAGGTCTTTGCGCACCATGAAACCCTGGCCATCGTAGAACATGGTCTGGGCGTAGTTGCCCCAGCCCGCGTCCCGACTGGTGGTCCAGGTTACGGTCCGAACGAGCACGTCCACCTCGCCGGACTGGATGGTCGGTCCCCGCTCCGCCGCCGTAATCAGGCGGATCTCTATGGCGTTCGGGTCTCCCAGCACCGCCGTGGCGATCGCCCGACACAGGTCTATGTCAAATCCCACGTTGTTGCCCGACTCGTCCAGGTAGCCGTAGCCCGGAACGTCGTTCCTGCTTGCGCAGATCACGTTCCCCCGGTCCCTGACCGCCGCCAGCCTCTCGCCCGAGATCGCCTCCGCCACCATCTCGCCGGCCAACTCCTGGGCCCGCGTCTCGACGTCATCCTCCGAGAGCCCGCCTCCACAGGCGACCACCACAGCCAGGAGAACGGCGAGTCCGAGAATCGCAAAAAGCCCTTTGTACTTCATAACTGCTGTCTATCCCCTCTTTCTTCCGGGGGCCCATTCCAACAGGAACGCCCGCGAGGCGCAATTATACCAAAATCCCATAGAAACGGGAGGCCAATATAGACTCGACTACCATATCAAGATACCATGCTCTCCACAGGGGGAAGGCGATATGGCAGACAAAGACCACGCCCACCACCAAGGCCACGATCACGACGACCACGGCCACGACTCCCACGACCATGGCCACGACGAGCACGGGCACGATGAGCACGCCAGTCACGACCACCACGGCCATGGGCACGGCGGCCATGACCATGCTGCCGAGCTGCGGGGCGCCAGCCGCCGCAGCCTCGCCGTCTCTCTAACCCTGATCAGCGGCTACATGGTGGCCGAGATAGTCGGCGGAATACTGTCGGGCAGCCTAGCCCTCCTGGCCGACGCAGGCCACATGCTCACCGATGCCCTCGCCATCATGATGGCCCTCGGAGCCATGTGGCTGGGCGAGAGGGCCGCGTCCGCCACCCGCACCTTCGGCTACTACCGAACGGAGATCCTCGCCGCCCTGGCCAATGTCGTCGGGCTATGGCTCATCGTGGCCTGGATATGCCTGGAGGCCTACCACCGCTTCCACGAGCTTGGCGCCGGGCACCTGGAGATACAGGGGGCACTGGTGCTCTACGTGGGCCTGGGCGGTCTTGCCGTCAACATAGCAGCGGCCTGGATGCTGCACCGGGCGTCGGGGCACAGCCTCAACGTGGAGGGCGCGTTCCAGCACGTGCTGGCGGACCTGCTGGGGTCGGTCGGCGTGATAGTTTCCGCCGCCTTGATGATGGGATTCGGCTGGACCATCGCCGACCCCATAATCAGCATCGTCATCGCCGCCCTCATCCTCTACGGCACCCGGGGCCTGATAGCCAGGGTAGTCAACGTCCTCCTGGAAGGCGTCCCCGAGCACGTGGACGTCTACAAGCTCTGCAGCGACATCGAAGACGTCGAGGGCGTTACCCTCATCCACGACGTGCACGTCTGGACCATCACATCAGGAATGGTGGCGTTCTCCGCGCACGTGCTTATCGACCCGTCCTTCCCCGGAGACAAGGACGGCCTGCTGAGACGGATCAAGGACCTGGCCCACAAGGACTTCGGCATCACCCACGCTACGGTGCAGTTGGAAGAGTCGGTGCTGGGGTGCAAGGAAGACCATCACGTGGACCACCTGGTCTCCCGGTCCCGATTGCGGACCGGTGGAAGAAAGTGGCTGCCCATCTAGCGCTGCTCGGCCTCTCCTGCACAGGCGACCCCATAAACGAAAATCACCGCCTCCCAAAAGAGGCGGTGATTGTTCTTTAGCCTTGACCTGCCGGGCCCCGGCAGGTTCCGGGGCTAGCTACGCGGCGTGGCCGTGGTGCTCGTGGGAGTCGCACTCGTGGGAGTCGTGGACGTGCCCCGGCTCGTCCCCGTGGTGCTCGTGGGAGTCGCACTCATGCGAGCTGTGGGCGTGGTCCTCGGCGTGGTGCTCGTGGGAGTCACACTCATGGGAGTCGTGGACGTGCCCCGGCTCGTTCCCGTGGTGCTCGTGGGCGTCGCACTCATGCGAGCTGTGTGCCTCTGGCGACATCGCATCTACCTCCTAGGCTAGCTTCTCCAACGCTTTTGGATTCCATACATCCTATCACACGAAATACGAGACATGCAAAAGCGCGCGAGGAACTAGCGGTGGCGATGTCCTCGAAAATCGCCCCGACCAGGAGTCGATCTATTCCAATTTTTGCGCCGAGTATCCCGCTCAGCCCCCGGAACGTTCGGGGGACGGGGCTGTCGGCGCTAGCCCACTAATCGGGCAATGAATCGTCTCTTTATAACCGCCGCCACGGCGAAGAACCCCGTGGCCACCAACGCCATCGCGGGCCCCGACGGCAAATCGGCGTAGTAAGATAAGTAGAGTCCCGTCACCGCCGACACCGCGCCAATCACCGCCCCGACTATCATCACCTCCACGAACCGTCTTGCCAGCAGGTACGCCGCCGCCGCGGGCGTGATGAGCATCGCCATCACCAGCACTATGCCCGCCGCCTGAATCCCGATGACGATCACCAGCGCCAGGAGCGCCAGCAGCACGTATTCGACCAACCTGGTCTTTATGCCCACCACCGCAGCGCCTACGGCGTCGAACGTCGTGTAGACCAACTGACGGTGAAACGCGTACAGGCCCGCCATAACCAGCGCCGTCAGACCCAGCGATACGTACACGTCCGTCTGGGACACCCCCAGCACCTGCCCGAGCAGCAGGTCCTCTATGTCGACGTTGATGTTCGTCGCGCTGGAGAGCATCACCAGGCCCAGGGCGAACATGCCCGCGAAGATTATCCCTATCGAGGTGTCCTCGCTGATCCCCGTGCGCCGGCTCACGGCCCCCATCAACAGGGCGATTAGGATTCCCGCCGGCACCGCGGCGAAGAAGGGGCTGATGCCCAGCAGGAAGGCCACGACCATTGCGGGCAGCACCGAGTGGGCCAGGGCATCTCCCATGAAGGCCCGACCCCTCGTGATAACGTAGGCCCCCAGTATCGGGCACATTACCCCAACCAGGACCGATACGATCAGCGCCCGGACCATGAAGCTGTACTGGAAGGGTTCGGATATATAGTCCATTACGGTCCGTTCACGCGGGAATCGAAGTGATTGGCGGCGAATTCAATGCCGTGAGCCCCGTACAGCTCCATCATGACTTCGGGGGTGAAGGCCTCCTCGGGAGGGCCCTGGGCGCATACGTGGTGGTTTACACAGAGGATCTCGTCGAACCGCTGGGCGAGGTTGGTCAGGTCGTGGGTCACCAGCACCACCACCCGACCCTCGTCCCGGAGCGTTTGAAGCACCTCGATGATGCCCTCCTGCGCCCCAACGTCCACGCCGCTGAACGCCTCGTCCAGCAGAATGACGCTCGCCTCCTGGGCCAAGGCCCGGCCTATGAACACTCTCTGCCGCTGCCCTCCGGACAGCTGGGTAATCAGGGAATTGCGCCGGTCCCACATGTCGACCCGCTTCAGGCACTCGCAGACCATCTCTCGGTCCTGCTTCCCGGGCTGCCGAAACCACCCTAGGTTGCAGCACCTCCCCATCATCACGACGTCATGTACCGTGGCCGGGAAAGTCCAGTTGATCCTGTCCCTTTGAGGTACGTAGGCTATGCCCCCCTTTTCGGTGGCCGAGCCGTGGAGCCTCACCGAGCCTTTGTTCAGGGGCAGCAGGCCGACAATGGCCTCCAGCAGCGTGCTCTTGCCCGCCCCGTTGGGCCCGACCACCCCCATCAGGGTGGCCGACCCCACCGAGAAGGTCACGTCCGTCAGGGCCGTGTGACCGCCGCGCACAACGGTTATGTCATCAACGCTTATCCCAGGACTGGAAACCGTCTTTCCCATCGCTCTTCCTGGCGTTTCACCCGGTTGGCAAGGATCTATTTGAGGGCGTTCACAATCCTTTCCACGTTGGCCCTGACCATTGACAGGTAGGTCTCCGCGCCGCTTCCCTCCGCACCCAGGGAGCCCGAGTACAGCCTTACCAGCTCGGCGCCCGACTCCGCAGCCAGCGACGTCGCCAGCCGCTCGCTCACCGTCGTCTCGCCAAACACCGCCGACACGTTGTACGTCTCCACGGTTTCCACCAGCTCGGCCATGTGCTCCGCCGAAGGGTCCACTTCCGTGGTCGTGCCGAGGATCACCCCTATCACCTCGAACCCGTACCTGTCGGCGAAGTATCCGAAGCTGTCGTGAGAGGTCAAAAGGAGCCTGTTGCCATCGGGCACCACACTGACCTGCTCTTGCGTCCATGAGTCAAGCTCGTCCAGCTCTGCATTGTATGCGGAGGCATTGGCGTAATACCCATCGGCCCCCTCAGGGTTCAGGGCCGATAGACGAGCTGCGATGTCATTCACCGCCAGCTTCACCCTCAACGGGTCGAACCAGAAGTGCGGGTCCTCGGTCCCGTGCCCGTGGCCCGCGTGCGCATCCTCTCCTTCGGCTACGAGGTGTTCGATCTCCTCTATAGCGTCGTCAGGAGTTATGGCGCCAGTGGCCGCCTGCATGAGGATGGCCCCGACCATAGCAGCGACTTCATCCTCTTCGTGGCCTTCGTCGTGATCGTCGTGATCCTCGTCCTCGTCGTG
>JAAXHX010000093.1:0-1627 GCA_012270635.1 Dehalococcoidia bacterium
TGTTGGGGGTCAGGGGAGGAACTGTTCTCCGCGGATTAGGCGGCTGATGTCGCTGAGGCTGATGAGGATGATGACGCCGATGAGGAACATGAACCCCATGAGATGAATAAGGGCTTCTCTCCTGGGGGGGACGCGACGCCCGCCGCGCACCGCCTCGATTATGACGAAGAGGAGCCTTCCTCCGTCCAGCGCGGGTATGGGCAGGAGGTTGAAGATGGCGAGGTTGAGGCTGAGGATGGCGACGAATCCGATGAACGGCAGGACACCGGTCTTGGCGACTTCCCCGGTGACCTGGGCGATCCCGATGGGCCCGGCGAGCCCATCCCGACCCTCGGAGGAGGTGAAGATGTTTCCGATGGACTCGCCGAGGGTGACGACGAATCGGTAGACCTGGACGAAGGACTCCGGGATGACGGAGAGGCTGGGCCTGAACCGGGTTACGACCTCGCCGCCGGAGACCCCTACGCCTATGCCCATGGGCCCCTGGTCGGGGGGCGGGGAGGCGCGGGGCATGAGGCTAACGATGACCGGGGTGTTGCCCCGGGCGAGGAGGAAGGTGACTTCTTTGCCGAGGTTGGCCTGCGTATATTCCGTGACGTCTCGGAGGGACTGGATGACCTGGCCGCCGTAGGGGTCGGAGTCGGTGGGCTGTTCCAGGAGCAGGGTCGAGGAGTGAAGGGAGATGTCCTTGCGGAGGAATACGTCCCCGGGGAACATGCCGGCGTGCTGGGCGGGAGAGCCGGGCTCGACGCGGGCGACGATTACCTTCGTGCCGACGACCTCCGGGGGGAAGGTGAAGAAGACGGCGAAGAGCACAAGGGTGAGAGCGAGGTTCATGAAGATGCCGGCGGTCAGCACGGTGACACGGATGGGAATGCTGCGCCCTGCCAGGCTCTTGGGGTCGTTGGGGTCTTCCTCGCCGGTGAGCTTTACGTAACCGCCGATAGGGATGGCGTTGAGGCTGTAGCGGGTCTCGCCGCGGACGACGGAGGCGATGCGGGGCGGAAAGCCGAGGGCGAACTCCTCGACCCGGATTCCGAAGGCCCGAGCGGCGATATAGTGGCCGAACTCGTGGATGACGATGAGGGCACTGATGACTACGAAGAAGAGGAGGACCGTAGTCATAGGCCCAAAGCCCTTAGCCGGAGGCCAGTTCTCGGGCCCAGCGGTCGGCGGCGAGGATGTCTTCGAAAGAGGGCCCGAACACGGGGTCGTGGCGCTCGAGGACTCTCTCCACGACGCGGAAGATGTCGTTGAAGCCGATGCGCCGGTCCAGGAAGAGCTGTACGGCGACCTCGTCGGCGGCGCTGAGGACGGCAGGGTAGGTGCCGCCCTTCTTGCCGGCCTCGACGGCCAGGGTGAAGCAGGGGTAGCGCTCGGTGTCCAGCTCCTGGAAAGTTAGCTCCAAGGTGGAGAGGGACCCCATGCGGGGGGTATGGCCGTTGTACCAGCGCTCTGGGTGGGTGAGGGCGTACTGGATGGGGAGCCGCATGTCGGTGGGGCCGATCTGGGCCTTGACCGAGCCGTCGGCGTATTCGACGAAGGAGTGGACGGTGCTCTGAGGGTGGACAACGACCTCGATCTTCTCGTAGGGCATGTCGAAGAGCCAGTGGGACTCGATGACCTC
>JAAXHX010000093.1:1668-5607 GCA_012270635.1 Dehalococcoidia bacterium
GCCTCCTCGGGGGTGACGTCCTGGAGCTCGTCGATGGGGCGCTGTCGGAAGGGCCCGCCCGAGGCGGTGAGGATGAGACGGGAGACCTCGCCTTCGCCCTGGAGGCACTGCCAGATAGCGCTGGGCTCGCTGTCTACGGGGATGATCTCGGCGCCGGCGGCCCTAGCCTCCCTGGCGACAAGCTCTCCGGCGGAGACGATGACCTCCTTGTTGGATAGGACGACTCGTTTGCCGGCTCGCAGGGCGGCAAGAGTAGGCTCCAGCCCGACCCGGCCAAAGGTGGCCATCATGACGATGTCCACGTCGGGGTGGGAGGCGATGTCTTCGGGGGACGCCCACTCGGAGGTCTCGGCCATGAGGGTGTGGGTCTCGGGGCTGGGGTTTTGGCAACAGACGAGGGCCGGGGAGAACTCCTGAAGCTGCCGGTTGAACAGGTCGGTGTTTCGGCCTGCGGTCAGGCCGACGACCTTGAAGCGGTGTGGGAAAGCGCGGACGACATCAAGGGTCTGGCCGCCGATGGAGCCGGTGGACCCGAGGACGGCAAGACCTTTTAGCCCGTCAGCCATAGGACGCAATAGTACACAAGGGGCACGGTGAAGACAACGCTATCCAGCCTATCGAGGACGCCCCCGTGCCCCGGCAGCAACTTGCCCGACTCCTTGGCCCCCACTCGGCGTTTCAGGTATGACTCGGCGAGGTCTCCTGCCATGGACACCAGCGCGGCAACGGCGGAGAGTAGGGCTATCGGGGCGAGGGCGCCGGGGAGGTCCATGAGATGGTGGGCCAGTGTACCCAGTACGGCTGCGGCGGCGACGGCCCCTCCCGCCCCTTCCATGGTCTTGTTGGGGCTGATCCGGGGAGCGAGCTTGTGGCGGCCGACGGCCTTGCCGACGAAATAGGCGCCGGCGTCGGCGGCGAAGACGGTGACGAGGGTGTAGAAGACCCAGTATCGGCCTTCGGGCAGGTCTCGGAGGAGGATGAAGTGGCAGAGGGGCCAGGCTATGAGGAAGGCGCCCAAGCCGCCCCACATGACGGGCCCGACGAAGCTCAGCTGCTGGCGCTGCTTCAAATACAGGATGCCTAGACAGAGCGCGACAGAGGCGGCGGCAAGGACCGGGTTGACCACTTGATCAAAGAAGGCTGCGCCCACCAAGAAGAGGGCGCTCAACAGCAGACCGATGAGGGTGGCAGACGACCGCCAGCGCATGGACAGGAGGTTGTAGAACTCCAGGGCCCCGGCCACAACTATCGCGGCGACGGCTATGGACAAAAATGGGTCGCCGAACCAGATGACGGCGAAGAGGATGGGAAGGGCGATGGACGCGGTGAGAACGCGGAGAAGGAGATTGGGGGGGTGGGGTTGGAGGGCTGGGTCAGGCGTTGATGCCACCGAACCGCCTCTGGCGCTGGGAAAAGGCGAGAAGAGACTTGTGGATCTCCTCCCGGTCGAATTCGGGCCAGGCTTTCGGGGTGAAATAGTATTCGCTGTAGGCGGACTGCCAGATGAGGAAGTTGCTGAGGCGCATCTCTCCGGCGGTGCGGATGATGAGGTCGGGGTCGGGGATGTCCTTGGTGTAGAGATAGCCGGAGACGAGCTCTTCGTCGATGGTCGAAGGGTCTACGCCGTCCCGGACGATTTGCCTGATGGCGCTGAGGATCTCGGCGCGTCCGCCGTAGTCGAAGGCTATGCAGACGGTGACGTACCGGTTATGCCTGGTGAGGTCGACGGCTTCCTGGATGGACGCCTGGATGTCGGGGGGCAGGCGGTCGATGCGCCCGAGGTGCACTAGGCGGACGCCCTTTTCGTGGAAATACTGGGTCTCGTCCTTGATGGCGGCGGCTAGGAACTCTAGGAGGCCTTCGACTTCCTCCTGGGGTCGGGTCCAGTTCTCGGTGGAGAAGGCGTAGAGGGTCAGGTATTCGACGCCGTGTTCGGCAAAGCCGTCTATGACGGGACGGATGTTGGAGATGCCGGCGCTGTGGCCCTTGAGCCGGGGGAGGTTGCGACGCTGGGCCCATCGGCCATTGCCGTCCATGATCACGGCGACATGGCGTGGCACGGGCCCGAGGGAGTCGACTGCGCTCTCGGGCCGCTCTACGGCCTCAGTGTGAGTGGCGGGTTCTTCCAAAACAGCCGGGGGGAGTCAGACAGAGGGACTCAACCCTCCATCAGCTCTTGCTCCTTGGCCTGGCCGAGGTCGGCAATCTTCTTGACGAAGGAGTCGGTGAGCTTCTGGAGCCGGTCGGTGGCGCGGCGCTCCTCGTCCTCGGAGATATCCTTGGCCTTCTTGAGGGCCCGGGCCTGCTCCACCGACTCGCGCCGGGCATTGCGGACGCTGACCCGGCCCTCTTCCACCCTCCTGCCGACCAGCTTGGCGAGGTCGCGGCGGCGTTCGTCGGTGAGGGGAGGGATGGGGATACGGATTATCTCGCCGTCGGAGGCGGGGTTGAGGCCGAGGTCTGCCTGGAGGATGGACTTTTCGACGGCGGGGATGGAGCGTTTGTCCCAGGGCTGCACGGTGAGGAGGCGTGCCTCGGGGACGGCGATGGAGGCCAGCTGATTGAGGGGTACGGCGGCGCCATAGTAGTCGATTTGGAGGTTTTCGATGAGGGCGGGGCTGGCCCGACCGGTCCTGACGGAGGCCAGACTCCTGGCAAGGGCGTCGACGGAGTCCTCCATCTTGAGCTCGGCATCTTCCAGCAGTTTGTCGGTTTCTGGCATGGCGATGACCTTCCGGGCGGGGAGGTGGTGGGGGCAAGTTTAATATCCGAAGGGGATGGGGGGCAAGGGGAGGGAGTGGATCGATTAGAGGCGCCACGACCTAAGCCATGGTGCCTCTAATCATTGCCTCGCCGCGCCTTGCCATTCCGGGCCGCGCGCTGCGCTGCCGTGCACCGCCATGCCGTACCATGCCACGCCTAGCCACGTAATGTTTTGAACTTACGCTTCCGTGATAGACGTAAGCTCGAAGCGGCCGTAGGGACCGGACTTTTCCGGCCTCCAGTTACCCAGTCCGATGCTACGGCCTGCTATGGCGAGCCACCGTTCGAGTTGATCTTTCCCCACTTCATCGTCGTAGACCTCAACAGTGAAAGTGGCGCTCCACGGCAGTTCGAACTTTGCCCGCGTACGGAGTATGCGGCTCCGTTGTACGACAACGGGGACAGCGAATTGAGTAGTCTTCTGCAGTTCTTCCAGGGTAGTGCCGTAGCGTTCTAAGTCATATTCAAACTCGTCGCACGATAACACCATGAGTCCTCCCCGAACCAATGGCCCCTGCCTCAACCTTCTTACGCCGGACTCTATGACCGTTCTTAAAGCAGAGGCGGGAATCTCAGGTTTGTCTTCCTGGTTGAGCCATAGACTGGTAAATGTTTCAAGTTCGCTGAGTCGGGCATCGTCGGAGGCCGTGCGGTTCGCGCCCCGTTTCTTAGCGATGGCGGCTTTTTCGAGGTTGGCAGGGAGCTTGGGATCGAGTCCCGCTGCGCTGTGATGAATGATCGGAGCGAGTCCAGTGATTTTGACCTTGTATAGCACTTCTCTATCGTCTCCTTGAATGTGGCCTCGAACTCAAATCTACTGCCGTGAAACCGGCGTAGGGTGGTTGCAATTAAGTGGCACAAGTCGCAGAGGGCGGTCAGGTCGTCGCCGGTCATTTCAAACTCTTTGGGATATTGGGTTGCCCAGTGGTGTCCCTCTGTGGCGGATGCCGAGCCGCACAACTGACAGACTCCCTTGGACCTATTAAAAGCCTCGGCTCGGGCGGCGAGGTGGGAATGGTGTGAGTAATTGTATTGCATTCACTTATTAAAACATATGTGCTTCGATGCGTCTAGTAAGTGCACGTATTCATAGGGATATCATCAGTCTTGCCCAGACCCTTCCTTGTTCCAGTTTGGAGGCCGTAACGATGACCGGTCAGGAGATGAGGGTGCCGA
>JAAXHX010000094.1:0-1683 GCA_012270635.1 Dehalococcoidia bacterium
GAACGCCACTCCTTCTGGGACTTGAAGGTGCAGTCCAACCGGTTCGCCAACGTTCTCCGGGCCCAGGGGCTGAAAAAGGGCGACCGCGCCTTCCTCATGCTCCCCCGGAACCCCGAGTGGTACGTCGCTCTCCTCGGCATGATCAAGCTGGGGATATTGCCCATGCCCGCGACCACCATGTGCACTCCCAGAGACATCGAATACCGCATCAACGCCTCCGAGGCCGCCATAGCCATAACCGACGTGGAGAACGCGCCCAAGATCGAGCAGGCCGCCGGACGGTGCCCGTCCCTCAAGATTCTGATGAACACCCGGGGCAGCAGGAAGGGGTGGCTCTCCTATGACGACGAGATGGCCCGGGTCTCGCCCTACTTGAAGGACGTGGACCCTACCCGCAGCGACGACCCCCTGATGCTCTATTTCACATCCGGCACGGTGGGCTATCCCAAGATGGTGCTTCACACCCAGGCGTCCTACGGCCTTGCCCACGTAATCACCGCCAAGTTCTGGCACGACCTCCGTTCCACCGACATGCAATGGACCATCTCCGACACCGGCTGGGCCAAGACCGCCTACGGCAAGCTCTTCGGGCAGTGGGCCCAGGGCGCGGCCGTGGTCCAGCACGACGCCCGGGGCCGCTTCGACCCCAGGGTCACCCTGAACATCCTCGGCAGGTTCGGGGTCACCTCCTTCTGCGCCCCGCCGACCGTCTACAGACTCCTAGTCCTGGAAGACTTGCAAAACTACGACCTCTCGGGGCTGCGGCACTGCACCAGCGCCGGCGAGCCCCTGAATCCCGAGGTGATCAAGCAGTGGAAGGACGGCACGGGCCTCACAATCTACGACGGTTACGGACAGACGGAGTCGGTCCTGCTGGTCGGCAACTACCGCTGTCTGCCGGTGATCCCCGGCTCCATGGGCAAGCCGACTCCCGGATTCCAACTCGCCATCGTCGATGAGGAGGGCTCGGAGCTTCCGCCGGGGGAGGAAGGCCAGATTGCCGTGCGCGTCAAACCGGAGAGGCCGGTCGGGCTCTTCCGGGAGTACTGGCGCGACGAGGAGACCACCCGGGGTGTCTTCAAGGGAGACTGGTACTACACGGGGGACAAGGCCTACAAAGACGAGGACGGCTATTATTATTTCGTCGGGCGGGCGGACGACGTGATCATCTCCGCCGGATACCGCATAGGCCCCTTCGAGGTGGAGAGCGCGCTCATCGAGCATCCCGCGGTTGCGGAGTCGGCGGTGGTGGCCAGCCCCCACCCCGTGCGTGGGGACATCGTCAAGGCCTTCGTCATCCTCAGCCCGGGCCACGTCCCCTCCGACGAGCTGGTCGTCAGCCTCCAGGACCACGTCAAGCAGTCCACCGCGCCCTACAAGTACCCGAGGGAGATAGAGTTCGTCACCGAGCTGCCTAAGACCATCAGCGGCAAGATCCGCCGCGTCGAGCTCCGGCAGCGGGAGCTCGAACGGTACGCCAAGGACGCCTAGCCCCCTAATATCGGCCCTATAATCGCTTCACGGAAACCGGGAGGACGCCATGACCCCCGAGACCGGCCCCCTAGTCCCCGATGCTTTCGGCCCTCTCCAGGGCGTCAAGGTCCTGTCTAGCGGCACCATCATCGCCCAGCCCTTCGCCGCCCTCCTCGCCGCGGAAATGGGCGCCGAGGTCATCCAGATAGA
>JAAXHX010000094.1:1820-4003 GCA_012270635.1 Dehalococcoidia bacterium
GGGTACGGTCAGAGCGGCCATCCCGACTACCTGGGCCGCGCCTCCTACGACTTCATCGGCCAGGGCTTCGGCGGCATGATGCACCTCACCGGTTTCTCCGACCCCGAGCCTCCCGTCCGCGCCGTACCCTGGACCGCCGACTACATAACCGCCGGCTTCTGCCTCTGGTCGTCCCTGGCCGGGTATATCCACGCCCAGCGCACGGGGCAGGGGCAGGTCATAGACCTCGCGCAGTACGAGGCCATTCACAAGATCCTTGCGGGGACCATGGTCGCCTACTACGAACTGGGGTTGAACCGCGGTCGGGCCGGTAACAAGGCCGGCCTCTTCCAACCCTACGACGTGTTCCGGGCCAAGGACGGCTGGGTTATCATCGCCGCGGTCGGAACGCCCTACGACCGCGTCTGCGAAGTGCTGGGCTTGGACCCGAAGGAGGAGAAGTGGCGCAAGGCCCACCAAGGCGTCTACACCCCCGAGGGCCTGGAGTTCGACGCCATCCTCCGGGCCTGGGCCGAGGAGCGCACCATCGAGCAGATTGTCGAGACCATGAACGAGGCCCAGGTCGCATGCTGCCCCATCATGACTCCCCAGGACACGGCCAACGATCCCCACTACGAGATGCGGGACATGCACGTGGAATGGGAAGATGGCCAGCTAGGCCGAAAAGTGAAGGGCACGGGAGTCGTGCCCAAGTTCTCGGAGACCCCCGGCAAGATCTGGCGTGGCTCCGTGGGTCTGGGCCACGACAATGAGCGGATATTCTCCACGCTTCTGGACCTCTCCCCCGACGAAATTGCAGAGCTTGCCCGACAGGGTATAACCTAACCGTCCCACGAGGAAACTGGGATTAGAGCCACAAGACAGGGAAACGGTTCAATGCAATGAGACGCTTACTTAAGACACTTAACACAGGGGGCGCAATTCTATTTGGATTTGCCCTTGGTTGGGAATCGGAATCTATCACCTCGATCGAATTCAATGGTCTCGCATACTTTGCATTAGGCGTCCTTTTCGTCACCAGTGCATTTTACTTGGTGTCCGCCAAGAAAGATGTGGCTATTCTGGGTATGGTCGGAGCAGGGTTAGGGATCTGTCTGCGGGCATCGACCGCTCCAGAAGGACAATACGCTGACCTCGACATCGCCCGCTCCATTTGGGGAGATGCCCCATCCCTCCTATCCTACGCCATCATAGGTGGGGTGCTGAGTATGGAAATTGGGAAATTATTTAGGACTGCTCGACGGTGGTGGCGCGAAGACATGGGTGGCATTGGTGACGACGATGAGCATCGCCGCTCCAACACGTATGAGCGTAATCGACCATTCGACCATTAAAATGGGTCACTGGTTATCCCACGTAATCCGAAAGAGATAACCTAACCATCCAATGCCAGACGCCACCCGACTCGACGACCATGCAGCAATAGTGACCGGCGCGGCCCGGGGCATAGGCCGGGGCATCGCCCTCGTCCTCGCCGAAGCCGGGGCGTCCATCGTTATCGGAGACCTGTTGGACTCCTCCGAGACCGTGGCCCAGGTGGAGGCCCTCGGGGGCAGGGCTGTCTCCATGCAGATGGACACCAGCAAGCCCGATGACGCCGAGGCTCTCGTGGACCTGGCCCTGCGCTCCTTCGGATGCCTTGACATTCTGGTGAACGACGCCGGGATAGACGCCCCGTCCGGCAACGTCTGGGACCTCCCCGACGAGGAGTGGCAAAGGGTCATAGACGTCAACCTCAGCGGAGTCTTCTACTGCTCCAGGGCCGCCCTCCGGCCCATGCTCGAGGCTGGACGAGGGGCGATAGTCAACATCAGCTCCCAATCGGCGCGCATCGGGTCCCGGGGGATGTCGCCCGCCTACAACACGTCGAAAGCGGGAGTGCTCGGGCTGACCATGGCCTTCTCCGCTCACGTGGCCGACAAAGGCATCAGGGTCAACGCCGTTACCCCCGGTCTCGTGCGGTCCAAGGAGTTCGGCTGGTCCAGGGAAGAGGACGAGGGCAAGACCGCGGAGTACCCTCTGGGCCTGGGCTCGCCCAGGGACATCGGGGAGGCGGTACGATACCTGGCCAGCCCAGCGTCCCGATGGGTCTCGGGGACCGCGCTCCACATCGCCGGCGGGTACCAGAAAGGATCGAGCTGGTTCTAGCCGAACCGCAAAGGAAGACACCATGACTAACGGTT
>JAAXHX010000095.1 GCA_012270635.1 Dehalococcoidia bacterium
AACCGTTAGTCATGGTGTCTTCCTTTAGGGGGTTGGCTAGAACCAGTTCGATCCTTTCTGGTACCCGCCGGCGATGTGGAGCGCGGTCCCCGAAATCCATCGGGACGCTGGGCTGGCCAGGTATCGTACCGCCTCGCCGATGTCCCTGGGCGAGCCCAGCCCCAGGGGGTACTCGGCGGTCTTGCCCTCGTCCTCTTCCCTGGACCAGCCGAACTCCTTGGAACGCACGAGGCCGGGGGTAACGGCGTTGACCCTGATGCCTTTGTCGGCCACGTGGGCAGAGAAGGCCATGGTCAGCCCGAGGACGCCCGCCTTGGACGTGTTGTAGGCCGGCGACATCCCCCGGGACCCGATGCGCGCCGACTGGGAGCTGATGTTGACTATCGCCCCTCGTCCAGCCTCGAGCATGGGCCGGAGGGCGGCCCTGGAGCAGTAGAATACTCCGCTGAGGTTGACGTCTATGACCCTTTGCCACTCCTCGTCAGGGAGGTCCCAGACGTTGCCGGACGGGGCGTCTATCCCGGCGTCGTTCACCAGGATGTCGAGACGCCCAAAGGCGCTCAGGGCCAGGTCCACCAGGGCCTGGGCGTCATCGGGCTTGCTGGTGTCCATCTGCATGGAAACCGCCCTACCCCCCAGGGCTTCTACCTGGGCCACGGTCTCGGAGGAGTCCAACAGGTCTCCTATGACTATGGAGGCTCCGGCCTCGGCCAGGACCAGGGCGATGCCCCGCCCTATGCCCCGGGCCGCGCCGGTCACTATTGCTACCTGGTCGTCGAGTCGGGTGGCGTCCTGCATTAGACGGTTAAATTAGCTCTTTCGGATTATAGAGCATAGCCAACGGCACATTTTAGTGGTCTAATGGTCGATTACTCTCATATGTGTTGGAGCGGCGATACTCATCGTCGTCACCAATGCCACCTCTATCTTTGATCCACCACTGCCGAGCAGTCCTAAACAATTCTCCAGCTCTCATACCTAGCATCCCTCCTATGATGGCGTGGGATAGGAGAGCTGGGGCATCTCCCCAAATGTAGCGGACGAGGTCGCGGTCAGCATATTCTCCTTCTGGAGCGGTGCCTATCGAAATCGATGCCCGCAGGCATATCCCTAACCCTACTCCGATCATACCCAGAACAGCCACATCTTTCTTGGCGGATACCAAGTAAAATACACTAGTGACTAAGAGAACACCAAGTGCAAAATGAGCTAAGCCGCTATATTCGGTTGGGAATAAAGATTCTGATTCCCAATTGCCTATCAGGGTGGCGACAAAAAATACAACCCAACCACCGATGAAGAACGTCTTAAGTAAGCGTCTCATTGCATCACACCGTTTTCCCAAGTCGTTTTAGCAAGCATTTTAGTAGAGGTACGGTTAGGTTATACCGTGTTGGGCAAGCTCTGCAATTTCGTCGGGGGAGAGGCCCAGGAGCGTGGAGAAGATCCGCTCGTTGTCGTGGCCCAGGCCCACGGAGCCGCGCCATATCTTTCCGGGGGTCTCCGAGAACTTGGGCACGACTCCCGTGCCCTTCACCTTCCGCCCCAGCTGGACGTCTTCCCATTCCACGTGCATGTCCCGCATCTCGTAGTGGGGATCGCTGGCCGTGTCCTGGGGAGTCATAATGGGGCAGCATGCAACCTGGGCCTCGTTCATGGTCTCAACGATCTGCTCTACGGTTCGCTCCTCGGCCCAGGCCCGGAGGACGGCGTCGAATTCCAGGCCCTCGGGGGTGTAGACGCTCTGGTGGGCCTTGCGCCACTTCTCCTCCTTAGGGTCCAACCCCAGGACCTCGCAGACGCGGTCGTAGGGCGTCCCGACAGCGGCGATGATAACCCAGCCGTCCTTGGCCCGGAACACGTCGTAGGGTTGGAAGAGGCCGGCCTTGTTACCGGCCCGGCCGCGGTTCAGCCCCAGCTCGTAGTAGGCGACCATGGTCCCCGCGAGGATCTTGTGAATGGCCTCGTACTGCGCGAGGTCTATGACCTGCCCCTGTCCCGTGCGCTGGGCGTGGATATACCCGGCGAGGGACGACCACAGGCAGAAGCCGGCGGTGATGTAGTCGGCGGTCCAGGGCACGGCGCGGACGGGAGGCTCGGGGTCGGAGAAACCGGTGAGGTGCATCATGCCGCCGAAGCCCTGGCCGATGAAGTCGTAGGAGGCGCGGCCCAGGTAATCGGGATGGCCGCTCTGACCGTACCCCGAGACGTGACAGATGACCAGCTTCGGGTTGGCCTCGAGGACCGTGGCGTCGTCCAGGCCCCACCTTTCGTAAGCGCCCGGCTTGGAGGACTCCATCCAGATGTCGGCGCGGGCGGCCAGCCGAAGGAAGAGTTCCCTGCCCCTGGGCTTGGAGAGGTCCAGGGAGACGTG
>JAAXHX010000096.1 GCA_012270635.1 Dehalococcoidia bacterium
CCAGCCAGTGGGGCAGCCACCCGCTCCCCGACTCCGTAACCACTAGCTTGAACCCCGGGAACCTCTCGAACACGCCTCCCTGGAAGAAAGACGTAAATCCCAGCTTCACGTCCTCCGCCGCCCACATGTACACCCACCACGTCACCGTGTGGTCCGCCTCCGGGTACAACTCGTTCCCGAAATATCGCGGGTTCCCCGTGGCATGCAGCGACACCGGCATCCCGAGCTCCTGGCACACATCCCACAGCGGATCGAAGTGCGAGTCCCCGTACGACCCCCCGTTGGTCGGCCGGCCGTAGATCATCAGCCCCTTGGCACCCTGCCCCTTCACCCGCCTCACCTCCCCGACGGCCCCCTCCACGTCCCTTAGCGGAATGTGGGCCACGTGCGCCAGCCGGTCGGGGTTGGCGGCGCAAAACTCGGCGATCCAGTCGTTGTAGACCCGGGCGTAAGCCAGCGCGAGGCCCGCGTCGGGGCACACCGTCTCCCAGGTCAGGCCCAGCGTTGGGTACAGGATCACCGTGTCGATACCCCGCTGGTCCAGCACCTTGACGTGTTCGTCGGGGTCATACGCTCCCGGCGGTCGGCCCTCCGCATACCCGACTTTCCCCGGTTTCAGGTAGTCCTCTATCGGGTGGGGCCGGTCAGGCTGGCCTGCCCCCGCCCTGCCGAATATGCCGCCGTCCAGGAAGTAGCCGTGGTGGTGCACGTTGTCCACGCACATGTACTCCCATCCCTTTTCGTCCTTCTCGAAACGCAGGGCCCGGTCCTTGTACTTCGGCTCGATCTTCTCGACCCAGAGGTCGGGCGGCTCCAGCACGTGGCTGTCTATGTCTATTAACCTCACTTCACCCATGCTTCATGCCCCTTCGAATTGCCTTGCCTGCATCTATCCCGCCCCTTCTCTCCACCACCCCGCCCCCCTCTTCCCGTCATTCCGGCCCCCGAGCCGGAATCCATCCCCTGACGAGGCCTTTGCACATCCTCTCCTGGAGGGGCCGGGCCCGCTCGTGCTGAGCCTGTCAAAGTATGAGCGGAAGGGGTGTTCCCTCCGTCATCCCGGGCCTGAACCCCTTCACACCTAGGAGTCGGACCCTTTCGCGGCATCGCCGGAGTCCCCGCGTTCCCACCGGAAATATATCAGCCCCGTCAGCAGCACGGCGCCCACCAGCAGCACCACGAAGCGGGCGATGTCTCGCGCGCTCCCGGCGTCTCCCAGTATTCCCGGCACAATCGCGCTCAATAAGGAGCCCAGGGAGTTGGCTATGTCGAGTCCCACTCCCTCCGTAGAGGCGCCAAGCAGTATGAGCAGGACGCCGCCCAGGAGAGCAGCCGGCGTGATGGTCCGCAACCTGCGAAACATGACCACCCCCAGGGCTACGAAGATGATCCCCAAACCGACGTGTATGGTCCCGACTTCCGAGTTGCGTTGGCTCGACTCGGCGCTCAGTTTCATGAACTCCTGTTCAGACCCTAACGATGGCTCCAGGTCCGCGAGGGAGATGGCCGGGGGTCCGTGGAAGGCCGCGGTCGCACTGAATACCAGCATCAGCAGGGTGAGCCCGAGGGCCACTTGGGCAATCCTCTGCGCGAGGCCCGCGCTTCCGCCCAGGTAGTTCCCTAGCAGCACCGCGCCTATGATGATAGCCAGCACGAAACCTGACTGAAGACCGGACCCGGATAAAATGTCAGCGCTCATCCTTCCATTCCTCCTAAAATCTCACCGCTTTTGCGATAGTCCCTGGGCCCCGCCTCCCACTTCCGTCACTCCGGCCCCCGAAGCCGGAATCCATCCTCTCCCCCCTGGGAAGGACATATCGAAAACTGCGTTGCAGTTTTCGATATGTCCATTTTTAGGGAGTGGGGAGGGGGGTTATCCCCCTCTAGGACGCCAGCTTGTACAGCTCCATCGCGTTCCCCCCAAACACCTTCAACCGGTCCTCCTCCGAGAGGGGCGCCAGGTTCTCCTCCAGCTCCCTCACCGGGTCCAGTATCGAGTCCGAGTGGGGGAAGTCGTAGGCCCACATGAACCTGTCGGCGCCCAGCACCTCGATGCTGAGTTGTGCCAGGCGCTCGTCCGGGTCCATGGATATGAACCCCTGCCGCTTGAAGTAGGAGCTCGGCACTTCCTTCATAGGCGTGGTGAACCCGTTGATCTCGAACTTTTCGTCCATCCTGTCCAGCCACCACACCAGCCACCCGATCCCCGACTCCAGGATCACCACCTTCAAGTCCGGGAACCTGTCGAAGGTCCCGTGGTTGAAGAAGCTGCTGAAGTTCAGCTTCACCGTCTCTCCACCGTATAGGAAGAGCCACCAGGGAGTCTGCTCATTGGGGTCTGGGTACGCTACCGCCGACACAGAGTTGCTTCCCGTCGAGGGATGTATAGTCATCGGCATTTCCAGCGCCTCCGCCTCCGCCCACAGCGGGTCGAAGTACGGGTGCCCGTATGGCCTTCCGGGGCTGCAGTCCGACCCCATCATCATCGCCTTCGCCCCGAGCTTTGCCGTCCTCTTCATCTCCTTGATCGCCTCGTCCACGTCGGCCATAGGGATGTGGGCCACGGGTATCAGGCGGGTCGGCGCCTCGCTGCAGAAGTCGAACACCCAGTCGTTGTACGCCCGGCAGTTGGCCGCCGCCACCTTGACGTCAGGGCAGTCGTATTCCCACAACAGCCCCAGCGACGGGTAGACCAGCGTCATGTCTATCCGCTCCGAGTCCATAACCTTGGCCCGTTCGGTGGCGATGTACCCTCCCGGCACCATCGCTTCCTCCCAACTGATGCGGCCCGGCTCCAGGTACGGCCTCGCGTCTTTCCCTATGGCCCCCAGGGCCCCCAGCGCCCCGCCCCG
This sequence comes from Dehalococcoidia bacterium, assembly GCA_012270635.1. The sequence continues at coordinate 2,853 of JAAXHX010000096.1, forward strand.
ACCGAAGAACGACTTCTTCCCGTCCACGTCCAGGTACTCCAACCCGTTCTCGTCTTTCGTTATCCGCAACGCGTGGTCCCGGTACTCCGGATCGATGTAGTCCAGCCACAGGTTCGAAGGCTCCATTATGTGACCGTCTATGTCCACGAAGGTAGCTTCCATCTCCTGTCTCCTTAACTATTTCTCCCTAACTATCGCGGCCCCACTGATTAACGGGAATCTTACTCCACATCCACCCCCCACACAACGAATAGTCCGCCTTCCCATCCACCCACCCTCTGACCGCGCCATTCCGAGGCCACCGGGGAATCTAGGACTTGTCCCGTCCCGTATGCCCTGCTCATCTCCCCCCTTGATATGTCTATTCTTCTTGGGGGGCGCGGGGCTAGCCCCATAACCCACCCATGCCCCGCTCATCCTGAGCCTGTCGAAGGGTCGAGCGGATACGCAACTATGCGCCCCAAGCCGGCCATCGATGCCCCGGCGCGTATACCCCTTAAAACACCGCAATCGGGTTTACCGGGCTCCCCGTCGCACCCCGAAATCTCAGCGGCGCCAGCGCCATCATGAATTCCCACCGACCCCGCTCCGCGCAAGCCCCGGCCACCTCCTCCAGGTTCATGTTGTCGATAAGCCACAGCCCCAAAGTCGGAATCCCGACCTCGTGGATCGGCTCCCCGATGTTCGCGTACCCGCTGGGAGACACTTCGTTGTTCTGGTCTCCTCCCAGCATCGCTATGTCCCGTTCCCGAAACCACGGTATGCACGAAACGTGCGGCCCGGGCCTCGGGTCCGAGGTATCCGTTACCTCGCCTTCGTAGTATCTGGCCAGGTGGCCCGTCCGAATCAGCAGCACGTCCCCCGGCTCTACCTTCACTCCTTCCGACGCCTCCGCCTCTTCGAGCATATCCGGCGTGATCGCCAGCGGAGACGCAATCCGGTCCTCGCCCCGCAGCCTCGCTACGTCCAGCAGGACCCCCCTCGTCACTACCCCCTCGTGGAGCAGCGTCACTGCTTCGGCTTCCGCTCCCTTCCTGCTGTTGACCAACGTCGCCGGGAACCCGTTGTACATCTTCCCGCCCATGAACACGTGGCACAGCGCATCCACGTGGGTGACACAGTTGCCGTGATACGCCATCCCAAGAAAGTCCCCCGACCATTTGGCCTCCTCCCCCGCCTCCCCCGTCTCGATCATGTAGTGCAGCACCTTCGATGAATGCTCTCCGGGCAGCTCCGTCCTCATCTCCCATGCGCACGAGACCGACACTCCGTCCCTCACCAACCCCGCAGCTTGTCTCCTCTTCTCCGCCGTAACCAGATTCAGCGTCCCCAGCTGGTCCTCCACCCCCCACCGTCCCCAGTTCGAGCACGTCTCTGCGTACCCTAGCGCCTCCCCTTCCGTCGGCAAGCGAGCTTCTGCCATCTGGACTCTCCAAACTCGACCCCGAACGGGCCGAAAAGCGGTTGCCTCATATTAGATGGGCCAACGTCCCTGTCAAGGCGCGTGACATTCCACCGCCATATAGTACACTGGACTAATGCAAGCGCCCGTCACCCGAAAGTCCGGCCGCAAGATGGACATCCATCTTCTCCAAATGGCCGATTTCATCGGCTTCACCGAAGAAGACGCCGAGCTCATACGCGCCACCGGCCCCGCGGTCCTGGCCCACGCCGAAGAGGTCACCAAGGTAGTCTACGACCACCTCCTCGAACAACCCGGCACCTACAACTTCTTCCGCAAGCCCGACGGTTCCGTCGACGAGGAGCGGGTTGAAAACCGGCGCAAAGGCCTCGCCCGTTGGCTCACCCGCACCGCCGAGGCCAACCTCGACTACTCCTTCGCCTGGCACATGGTCGCCATGGGCATTGCTCACAGCCACCGCATGCAGAAGCCAATGGGCCGGGTTCCCGGGCCTTTCATGGTCGGGACCATGAGCTTCGCTCAGACCGCGGTCAGTTCCATCCTTCTTAAAGACCTGGAGGACAAGGACCTCGCCGCCCGGGCAGCCATCGCCTGGAACAAGATCCTCATGCTGGAGCTCGACCTCCTCCTCACCGGCTACTACTCCGTCACCCCACCCCCCGACTCTCCATAAACCGCCCAAGTAAACGTCAACGGAGAGGTGAGCCGCTCGTGCTGAGCCCTTAGTTTATCCTGAGCCTGTGGAAGGGAAGTATGAGCGAGGCCCCCTTCCGTCGTTTCTGCCCCCGAGCCGGAATCCACCCTACCCCGGTTTCACCGCCACAATGCTCGTATCCCGCAGCGCCGACGCATAGCTCCCGTAGTCCGACGTCGATTGCCTCTCGGACAATACCTTCACCCCCGTGAACCCCGCCGACTCCATGCGCCCCAGGTAGGTCTCCCTCACCTCCGCGCCTCCCGCGCACTTCACCCACTCCGCCATGTCCGATGCAATCTCCGGCGGCAGCGCTTCCTGCAGCACCACGTCCGAGACGTACATCCTGCCCCCCGGCTTCAGGATCCGGTACGCCTCCCGGAACACGGCTTCTTTATCGGGCGCAAGGCTGATCACGCAGTTCGATATCACCACGTCCGCCGTCCCGTCCTCCAGCGGCGTCCGCTCCATCTCCGCAAGGTGAAACTCCACGTTTGCCAGGCCCAGCTTATCCCGGTTCTTCTCAGCCAGCGCGATCATGTCCGGCGTCATGTCGATCCCGATCACCCTGCCCCCCGCCCCGACCTGCTGCACGGCCAGGAAGCAGTCGATTCCACCCCCGCTCCCGAAGTCCACCACCGTCTCCCCTTCCTTCAACGACGCCAACGCCGTCGGGTTCCCGCACCCCGCCGACGCATCCACCGCCTCGTTGGGCAGGGCTTCCACCTCCTCCCGACTGTATAGCTCCATCTCGGGGGCCGTGCCTGCCAGCCCTATCTGGGTCCTGGCCCCCCGGGCCAAGCCCCCGTAGTGCTCCCTGACTACCTTTTTGATCTTGCCCGCATCCGGGATCGCCATATCGTTACTCCTCCATGCCTCAGGCGCTTTCCCATATTCTAGTCCAACTGCTCACGCTGCGCGCCTTCTCCCCTGTGGTAACATGCACCCAGCCCGATCCCCCAAGCAGGAGGTGCCCCAGTGATTTACGAAATGCGTCGGTACGAGGCCATGCCCGGCAAAATTGGCGCCCTCAACGAGGTTATGGAGTCCCTCGCCGTCCCCGTCTTTGAAAAGGTCGGTATGAGACTCGTCGGGGCCTGGGTCCCCGTCGCAGGCGATTACAACAACGCACTCCAGTACATGCTCGCCTGGGAGTCCCTCAACGAGCGCGAGGAAAAGTGGCAGGAGTTCTTCAACCACCCCGACTGGGTGAGCGGCCGCGAGGAAGTCGGTAGAAAGCACGGCGCCGTCGTCTCCCGGGAGCTCCACGTCTTCCTCGGCGCGACCTCCTACTCCCCCCTCAAGTAACCCTTTCCCTGGGACAGGGACCGCTCGTGCTGAGCCCCTAGTTTATCCTGAGCCTGT
>JAAXHX010000097.1 GCA_012270635.1 Dehalococcoidia bacterium
TTGGTGCACTTCTGCACCATCTCCGAGCCGAAGGACTTGGCCACCGAGGCCTCGTAGTTGGGCACTTGCCCGACACTCTGCAGCCACATCACCCGGTAGGAGAGCATCCGCGAAATCTCGGCGTCGATGCGCATCTCGGCCAGCTTGCCCATCGCCCCGGGATTTTCGGCCAGGACGCCGCCGTTCCAGGGCGTCTCCCTGGCGTACTGCACCAGGTCGTCGACCATCCGGCGGATGTCGGCGGAGTTCTCAATGCCCGTGCGCTCGAAGTCGAGGGTGGACATGGCGGCGTACCAGCCCCGGTTCACCTCCCCGATGACGTTCTCCTTGGGAACGCGCACGTTGTCCAGGAATATCTCGTTGAAGCGCTGGTGCCCGGTTAGATCGGTGATGCGCCGGACATCGACGCCGGGGGTGTTCATATCGATGAGGAAATAGGTGATGCCCCGGTGCTTGGGGGCGTCGGGGTCCGTGCGGGCGAGAAGGTGGCACCAGTCGGACTGGTGGGCGCCGCTGGACCATATCTTCTGTCCCGTGATCACATAGTCGTCCCCGTCCTCGACGGCGCGGGTCTTGAGGGAGGCCAGATCGGAGCCCGACTCGGGTTCGCTGAAGCCCTGGCACCATGTCACCTTGCCCTCTGATATGGGCCTCAGGTGCTTGCGCCTCTGCTCCTCCGTGCCGTGGATCATCAGGCACGGGCCCAGGAACCCGACGCCCTGGATGTCCTTACCGGGGGCTCGATGATAGGCCATCTCCTCGCTGTAGATCATAGCCTGGCCGGGAGAGGCGTCCTGCCCGCCGTACTCCTTGGGCCAGGAGATGGCCAACCAGCCCTTCTCCCCGAGCTTCTTTCTAGTCTCCAGGGTGAAGGGCCACACGCTGTCGTCGTAGGGCTCTTCGCCCCACCAGCCGTCGGGTAGGTGGTCTTCGAGGAAGGAGGTGAGATCGGAACGAAACTGCCGGTCTTCCTCGCTGAAACGGAACTCCATGAGATTCTCCTTCCGCCGGAGGCGGATCTGCGAATGCTGCTTCAGGCAGGCTTGAGGCCCGAGGTGGTCAAGCCTGATATGAGGGTCCTGTGCACTTCCGAGGGCCCGAGGTATATGGAAGATGCGGCGGCCTCCAGGTAGAGGCTCTGCACCAAGCGCCCCGTCCCCTGCCCCTGCAGCCCCATCATGTTCATCGTCGTATCCGCGACTCTCTGAAAGACCTCTGAGCTGAAGAGTTTGGCCGTCGAGGCCCGACGCCGGGCCTGCTCGCCACCGCGTCCGGGCCAAATGCTGCGATAGGATAGCAGACGGGCAACTTCGATGTCCACAGAAGCCTCGGCGAGGCGAGCTCGCCTCCCCCCTCCTCTACCCCTATGCTCGACGGCCAAATCGAGCATCCTCCTGGCCCAGCCGACATGCTCGAAGCCGGTCCGGGCCCGGGTGAGGAACTCATCGACGAGGTCCCACCCCCGACCCCGCTCCCCGAGGATAGCCGACTCGGGCGCCGGAACGTCGTCCAGGAATATCTCGGCGAAGACGCGGTCCGTGGTGTATTCGACGGGGTTGAGGAAGATGCCGGGCGTCGACATGTCCAGGAGGAACCAGGTCAATCCCTCCCGGCCCGTCGACCCCCTCTCCGTGCGGGCCAACAGATGGCACCACCCCGAGGCCTGGGCCCATTCGCCGTAGTCCTTCTGCCCGTTCAGTACGAAGCCGCCATCCCGAAACTCCGCCCGAGTCCTGATGTTGGCGAGATCGCTGCCGGCCAGGGGTTCGGTAAAGCCGACGCACCACCACTCACGGCCTTCGGCGAGGGGGGCGAGGTGCAGGCCACGCTGTTCGGCGGCGCCGTGTCTCAGGAGGAGGGGCCCGGCGAGGTCGGTGCCATGGTCGTTGGCCCGGGGCACGAGGTGGTAGGCCATCTCCTCCTGGAGAATCGCCGCCTTGATCGGGGAGGCAGGGCCGTAGGGCGGTCCCCAGTTGATGGTAAGCCACCCTCTTTCCCCCAACCCCTCCCTCACGGCTCGGGCGCGGGCCTGGTATTCCTCGTCCGAACGGGGGATAGACCAGTCTTCGGAGACCTCTTGGAGGTAGGCGCGGACTCGGGTCTGGAAGGCACGTTCCTCGGGGGTCAGGTGGAAGTTCACGGGGTATAAAGCTGTGGCGCCGCCGACGCCGTCAACGGCCCCACGAGCTGTTTCTCATGGCTGCGGGACTAAGCCCGGTCCCCCATCAAAACCAGGGTTTGCGGTTCTTGACGTACGTCTCCTCGAATTCGGCGTCGGGTTTGGTGAGGTATATGATCCCTTCGACCAAAGTGATCACCCACAGGACCAGGAGCACTATGAGCCCGATGCCGAAGGCCCAAATCAGCGCCATCCCGAGAATGAAAAAGACCAGGAGCAGCGCTCCGTGGCCTGAGTATCCCAGGTAGAATTTGTGCACCCCCAGCATTCCGAGCACGATGGCCAACACCCCCGCCACCATCTTGTTCTTCCCTCCGGCGGGAACCGCAGCCCGACGTGCCAGGTAGATGCTTATCGCCTCGTCGGTGTCTTCTACGACCTGAAAGTCGACGTAGACTCCATCGGCGGGCAGGGCCTGCTCCCGCCACTGGGGCCCTTCGAAGGTGTAGCGTCTGCCGTCGTCGCCGGATATGACCCCGGCGTTCTCCTGTACGGAGTATCTAAGGACTCGGCCTCTCAAAGTTGTTTCCTCCAGTGTTGCAGTAGGACGCTCGAGTATGGGTCGGGTGATAAGCCAAAAGTCCGCAGCCTGTCTCTCATGTTAGGCACGGTGTGGCCCCCATTCCGGTCAAAACCAGGGTTTCTGCGCTTTGACATAAATTTCATCGAACTCCTGGTCGGACTTGGTCAGATATATCACACCCTCAATGATGGTTATGACAAATATCGGAATGAACGCAAATTCTGACAGGAGCGGCGTTATGAGGGAGATAAGGGATAGACCGCTTGGTACGGCGCTCAAAAGAACAGACACGATAAAGCTTAGAATCGTTAACCCGACCAGCACGCCTCCTTGTTTGTAATAGCCCAGATAGAACTTGTGCACTCCAATAGGCCCTAGGACTATGGCCAGGACCCCGGCTACTATCTTGCTCTTCCGTCCTACGAAAGGCGTAACCGAGTTTATGACATATACATCCTCTGCTCGATTTGG
>JAAXHX010000098.1 GCA_012270635.1 Dehalococcoidia bacterium
CCTGAGCATCATCCGGGAGTCCAAGGGGGTCTTCCGGGCGGGGATGACCTTCTACCTTCACACTTCCATCCAGATTCCCGACGAGGGCATCGGAGCCCTGGTCGGGGCCAGCTTCCTCCTCACCGACGACGGCCTTGAGCAGCTCACCCCCGGCAGCGAGGAGTTGGCGGTCATAGGCTAACGACGGCCGTCGCAACCCACAAAATCGAGGTCCTCATGGCCAGAACTTCCTCCGCCTCCACAGGCAGGTTATCCTTAAACCAGTCCGGTTAGTGCTTTACAACGGGGTCAACCGGCACTTTCTCGGCCAAGCCCATGGCTTCTTCGAAGAGCGCCGCCGCCGATAGGACTTGGGCCTCGCCCCTCGGCGGGCCTACGATCTGGAGCCCGACCGGCAGCCCCGACTCCGTAAACCCACACGGGACGGAGATCGCCGGGCAGGACGTCAACGTGAGAGCGAAGGTGAGCAGCAGCCAGTCTACGTAGTTGTCCATCTCAATGCCTTCGATCTCCGTCGGGTAGCGGACGTTCACGTCGAAGGGCGGGACGGAGACCGTCGGGCAGACCAACAGATCGTATTGTTGGAAGAATGCGCTGACCCGGTGGAAGAGGGCGCCCCGCGCCGCCTGGGCCTTCTCCACGTCCCGTCGGCTGAGGGCCAACCCTTTCTCGACGTTCCAGATGATCTCCGGCTTCAGCTTGTCCCGGTGACTCCCGAGCAGAGGCTTCATGTTCGCCGCAAACTGTGCGGCGCGAAGAACCTGGAAGGTCTCCCGGGCGTCGTGCAAGTCGATGGTGTCCTCTTCCACTGCGGTCATCTCTTCGAGCAGCTTCGCCGCCCTCGCGCAGCCCTCCTTCACCTCCGTCGCTACGGGAGCGATGCCGAGGTCTGGCGTATAGGCAATGCGAGCCGGGGCCTTGGGACTGTCCACGGCGTCCACGTAGGGCCTCTCGGGGGGCGGGTAGCTCAACGGATCGCCGATGTGGTGCCCCGACGTCGCATCGAGCATCAGCGCCGTGTCCCCGACGGTGCGTCCCATGGGCCCGTCCACCGAGAGGGTCTCGAAGGGAAGGGCCTTCGGCCCCTCGGGGACCCGGCCCGGACTCGGGCGCAAGCCTACAACCGAGCAGAAGCTGGCCGGTATCCTCAGACTGCCTCCCAGGTCGCTTCCCGTGGCCAGCCACACCTGCCCCGAGGCCAATGCCACCGCCGACCCGCCCGAAGATCCCCCGCAGGTGGTGCGGGTGTCCCAAGGATTGCGGGTCTTACCAAACACCTCGTTGAAGGTGTTGGCCCCCGCCCCGAACTCCGGCGTGTTGGACTTCCCGATCACCAGCGCCCCGTTTCCCTCCAGGATCCCCACCGAGTAGGACGACTCCCTCGGCGTCCAGTTTGCGTAGATGGGAGACCCCTTGGTGGACCGCACCCCGGCTACGTCCACCAGGTCTTTCACGGCGATGGGCAGCCCGTAGAGTTGGCCTCTCTCGCCCTCTTCAGGAGGTTCGGCCATCAGCTTCTTGGCGTGCTCTCGGGCCCGCTCGATGCACAGGGTCGGGAGGGCGTTGAGATGACCGTCCGTTTCCTCGATGCGCACCGCGGCGGCATCTATGGCTTCCAAGGGACTGACCTGGCGCGTTCGCAGAAGCTCGACCATCTGCCTGGCCGTCTGCTTGTATAGCTCTTTCATGGTTACCTTCCATCACCCGACTTCAAGACTTGGTGTCCTCCGAAACCCTTGCGAAGGGCGGCCAAAAGCCTGGCCCCGAGAGGCTCTTCCTGTCGGGAGCGGAACCGGGCTTGCAGGGACGCGGCTATCACCGGCACGGGCACCGACAGGTCCACCGACTCCTGCACCGCCCACCTCCCCTCCCCCGTGTCCTCCACGTATGCCCTTATTCCCGCCAGTCCCGGGTCCTCCTTCAGGGCTCGGGTTGCCAGGTCCAGCAGCCAGGACCGCACCACACTCCCATGCCGCCAGATTTCGGCCACTTCTTCAAGATTTATGTCAAATTTGTCGCTGGCCGACATCAGTTCGAAGCCCTCGGCGTAGGCTTGCATTAGCCCATACTCCACGGCGTTGTGCACCATCTTCACGAAATGCCCCGCACCCGCCGGCCCCACCTTCCCGAGACCCAAGCCACCCCTCGGGGCGAGGGTTTCAAGGCCGGGCAGCATGGCATTGTACGTGGACTCGTAGCCACCCACCATCAGGCAGTAGCCCTCCTCCAATCCCCAGACCCCTCCACTGGTCCCTACGTCCAAAAACCCGATGCCCTTCTCCCCGAGCATCCCGGCCCGGCGAATGCTGTCCTTGTAGTAGGCGTTCCCCCCGTCGATGATGATATCTCCAGAGGACAGAAGACCGTACAACGTGCTGATGGTGGTCTCCGTCGGCTCTCCTGCGGGGGCCATCACCCATACGGCTCTGGGTGGAGATAATTGCTCGACCATCTCATCCAGGGAAGCAACCCCCGACGCCCCCTGCCCTTCAATCCCCCGTACGGCTTCCGGATTGGGGTCGTAGGCCACTATCTCATGGCCTCCCCGCATCAGCCGCAAAGCCATGTTGGCCCCCATCCGCCCGAGGCCCGCCATGCCTAGTTTCAAGATCCGCTCCTTCTTTCTGATATCGGCGCACTCGGCCATCAATCTTATCTTCCTGGCGCCCCACTGCGCCACCTCCGATCTCGTTGCCTTGTTGTTGTGCGGCCCCACTCCCATTAGAATGTCCCCGAGGTGCACGACCCGCTGCCCGGAGGAACTCAATGAAATTCGACATCGCCCTGCCCAACTGCATGGAGGGGTTCCTGGTCCCGAGCAACTTCGCCGGGCCCGCGGAACTGGTCCAATTCGCCCAGGAGGCCGAGAGGCTCGGCTACTACGCCGTATGGGGCTTCGACTTCACGGCCCCCGTCCCCGAGCTGCGAGGCCCCGCCTCAGACGCCGCCGAACCCAACTGGTATGAGCTGATGATCAGCCTCGCCAGCATCTCCGGCGTAACCAGGACTATAAAGCTGGGTGCCGGGGTGGTGATCGTCCCCCTGCGGGACCCCGTGATTTTGGCCAAACAGTCGGCCACCCTGGACCAGTTCAGCAACGGCCGGTTCCTTCTCGGGTTGGGTCTGGGAGGGTCCCGAGAGGAGTTCGTGACAGTCAGGCCCAGGAGCCGAGGCGCCCACCGCGGAAACATGCTCGACGAGAAGCTGGACGCCCTGGAGCTGCTGCTCAACGGCGACGGCCCCGCCTCTTACTCCGGCAAGTACGTGGAGTTCGGGAGTATGGATCTCAGCCCCAAGCCCGTCCAGCGACCCCTGCCCATCTACATGGCCGCCCACGGCGAGGCGTCCCTCAGGAGGACGGCCAAGTACGGCCTCGGGCCCATGGTCCGCGACCCCGAGACCCCCGACGTCTTGAAGGCCCTGACCCCCATGCTCGAAGAGCACGGCAGGACCATCTCCGACATCGACTACTGCGTATGGGCCGACCTCCGGGTCGAGAAGGACCATGACCTGGCCGTCAAGCGATACCAGGACAGCAGGCTCGGCTACTTCCGCAGGAACATCTCCACCGAGGACCTGGTCGGAGGCCACTGGATCGGCGCCCCCGATGAGATCGCCGAGAGGATGGTTGGCCTCAAACGCATGGGCGTCGACCATTTCATCGTCATGCACACCGCCACCGACGATTTCCAGGACATGCTCGAACAGTCCGAGTTCTTCGCCAGGGAGATCATCCCCGTCGTCGAAAAAGCGTAACGGAATACCGGCTCTTACCTGAACAGTTCCCATCGGAGAAGGAGGCGCTCCATGTACCAGACGAACATGTACGAAGGCATGCTGGCCGAGACGGTAACCGTCCAGGGCCACAACGGGGATTCCATCAACGCCTATTTCGCCCGGCCCCTGGGCAGCGGCCCCTTCCCGGGCGTCGTCCTCATCCATCACCTGCCCGGCTGGGACGAATGGTACAGGGAGGCCACCCGGCGGTTCGCCCACCACGGCTACGCGTCCATCTCTCCCAACCTCTACCACCGCGAGGGTCACGGCGACCCCGAAGACGTGGGCGCACGAGTATGGGCCGATGGCGGAGTCCCCGACGATCAGGCCGTCGGCGACGTAGTGGGGGCGATGAAACACCTCCGGGCCCTTCCCTACCACAACCGCAAGGTCGGCGTGTTCGGGACCTGCTCCGGCGGACGCCACGTCATGCTCACCGTGGGCCGGGTGTCGGGATTCGACGCCGGCGTCGACTGCTGGGGCGGTGGAGTCGTGATGTCCGGGGACCAGCTGAACGAAAAGAACCCCGTGGCCCCCCTGGATTACACAGCCAACGTCTCGTGCCCCATTCTCGGGCTATTTGGAGAGGAGGACCAGTCCCCCACCCCGGAGCAGGTCGCCATTCACGAAGCCGAACTGAAGAAGCACGGGAAGGACTTCGAGTTCCACATGTACCCCAACGCGGGCCACGGTTTCTTCTACTACCACCGCCCCGCCTACCGCCCCGAGCACGCCGTCGACGGCTGGGCTAAGATATTCGACTTCTTCGAAAGACACCTCAGCTAGCGTTCATGGGCGCTCGGCGTCGGGCCCAAGCATCCTGGAGAGAAACATGTGCACCATGATCGTCGAAAAGGTTGAGGTCTCGGGCAGCGGCAAGGGCCAGCAGGGCTGGTTCCCGTTGAAGCAGGCCAACGTCTCCTACGACCACCCTTACCACGCGCCCCTGGACCATTCGCTGAACATCAGCTTCGTGAACGAGGACCGGGGCCTCAGCGCCAGGGTTACGGTGGAGCTCACCCCCGAGTCCGCAGAGGCCCTGGTCACCGCCATCGAGGCCGCCCTCGCTCGCCGCCCCGAGGGAGTATAACGCCGCCCCTTACATCTCAATCAGCAGGCGGTAAACTGACACAACGCGCTCACCCTGAGCCTGTCGAAGGATCGAGAGGGGTGGAAGGCGCCGCTAGTTGAAGTTGTAGAGCCGGGCCGCGTTTCCGCCCGCTATCTTCGCCTTCTCGTCCTCCGGCACTCCGGCCAGTATCTCATCCAGGATCTGACGAGACCTCGGGAACGTCGACTCCGTGTGCGGATAGTCCGACCCCCACATCAGGTTGTCCACGCCTATGGCGGCCCGGTCGTTTATCCCCCGCCCATCCTCCTGGAAGCTGATCAGGATGTTGGAACGGAAGAAGTGGCTGGGCAGAATCCCCGCCTTGAAGCGACGCCAGCCCGGGCCCCGGTGGGCGCGCTGGGTGTACGTGTAGTCCAGCAGCTCGATGAAGAAGGGCGCCCAGGCCACTTCGTGCTCCACTGATATTACCTTCAACCCCGGATGCCTTTCGAAAACGCCGGAGAAGACCATGTGCGCCAGCGACACCCGCACCCAGTAGTCCGCCGTGGCGAAGAAAGCCGGGCGGACGTTGGTCGGGTCCTGGAACTCCTGACCGGGCCCCGGCCTTCCCGTTGCCACGTGGAGGCTCAGGGGCATGTCCAGCTCTTCGGCGGTCTCCCAGAAGGGCTCGTACTCCGCCCTGTCGTAGGACTTGTCCTCGGGCGGGTAAACGGTAATCATCGCCCCCACGAGACCCATCCCTCGGCTCCGATGAAGCTCCTTCACCGCACTGCCGATATCATCGACGTTGATCATCGCGATGCCCTTGAGCCGGTCGGGGGCGGGGTTGCAGAACTCGGCTATGGCGTCGTTGTACGTGGCGCAGATGGCGGTGAGCAGCTCCGGGTCCCGGGTGTTGTAGGCGAGCAGTCCCTCCGTTGGGTATATGACCTCGCCGTCCACGCCGTCCACGTCCAGGTCCTTGATCCTGTCGTCGATTACGAAGCCGCCGGGCCTCACGTTCTCCCACTTGGCGCTCATCCTGAGGTCTTCCGGCCTGTCGAACCGCACTCCCGCGAAGGCCCCGCTCTGAAATGAGTTGGTGCGGTGTCCATCGATGTACCACCAGTCGCCGTTCTCCTCCGACACCACCCTCGGAGCCTGCTCTTTGAACCGGCCCTCCACCCTCGCCGTCCACAGGTCCGGCGGCTCGATTATGTGGGAGTCCGAGGAGATCACTCTATACGCGCCCATTTTCTATCTCCTTGCGCTCAACGGCCCAGGAACGCCGAGACCACCGCCACGAACCGCTCGGGGCGTTCGTACTGGGGCAGGTGTCCGCAGTCCTCGATGAATTCCAGGCGGGAGTTGGCCACCAGGGCTTTGAATGCCTCGCCGTACTCGGGAGGCACGACCTTGTCCGAGTCCCCCCACAGCAGCAGCGTCGGCGCCTCGATGCGGTGGGCCCTCTTCGGAAGCCCCCGGTCCGGTATGGGCCAGATGAACTTCCCGATGGACGAGAGGGTCTTGGCTCGCTCTATCATCGCCTCTTTCCTGGCCTCGGGGTCCTTGGGCATGACGAAGGTCGACTTTGCCGCCTCGCCTTCGGGGTCGAACCACAAGACTCTCGCCTCCTCGGAAGGCGTCAGTGCGAAGAAGTCCAGGGTGGGGGTGTCGTCCAGCCACAACCCCAGCGGGGCCGCCAGCGCCATCCGGGACACCAGCCCCTTCCGATGCGCCGCCAGTTCCGCCGCCACCATGCCCCCGTAAGAGTGCCCCACCACGCCTGCTCCCTCTATCCCCAGCGTCGTCATCAATTCTTCGTAGAAGAGCGCCAGGTCCCAGCAATCGTCCAGCTCCTCCAGCCCGACGGAATCCCCGACTCCCGGATGGGCCGGGGCATAGACGTGGAACCTCTCGGCCAGGGCGTCCAGGAACGGGGCCCAGCCGGAGAATCCCTGCTCCCCGTGGAGGTAGAGCAGGTCGGGCCCCGAGCCTCCCTCCACCAGTTGAATGTCGAACTTTCCTTTTCTCAGGGAAAGCATCGACTCCCTGAATTCCACCAATCGTCTTCTCCGGTGTCGTCTAGCCGACCGTGGGAGCGGCCAAGGGCCTCGAGACGGCCTGCGGCCACCACGGGTCGTCGTACTCGCTGAAGATGCCCTGCATGCTCGGCATAACCTCTTTGGCGAAGAGCTCGGTGTTCTTACGGGCTATCTCGTCGGGCATGCTTCCTATGTGCAGCAGGCACATGAGGTGACCGATTCTGAGCCTCTTCACGGCGTCGGTAAGCTGCTCCCGCACGGCGCTCGGGCTCCCGGCTATGACGTGCCCCTTCTCCACGTAGTCCTTCCAGCCCATCTCCAGCGCCGCTTTCGCCGCCTCCTGCCCCGTCTGCGCCCGAGCCGACTTCCTCATGGAATATATCGACCGGTATCCGGGAGCCTCCGCAAAGGGCGGGTATATCCACAGCATCTTCTGGTAGAAGTATTTCACGTGCTCCGCGTAGTCCCGCTCGGCCTGCTCATCGGTTTCCGAGACGCACACCAGCTGGAGGAACCCGAACCGGTGCGGGTTGTCGTCGATTCCCCGCTCGGCGACGGTGTCCCAATAGCCCTGGACCACCTTCTCCGCCCGCTGGTACCCGAAGTAGCTCAGGTAACAGTAGACGTAGTTGCGATTTAGCACCCAGTCCCAGGTCTCCAGGCTGCCGCTCCCCGGGATCCAGACCGGCGGATGGGGCTGCTGGAGAGGTCGGGGCCAGATGTTCACGTAGCGCAGCTTGGTGTATTTGCCGTTGAAGGCGAAGGGTTTGCGCTCCGACCACGATTTCATTATTAGGTCATGGGCCTCCGAGTGCCGCTCCCGCAACTGCAATGGCACTTGACCGTAGGAGAACGTCGTGTCCATGGACGTCCCCACCGGGAACCCCGCCACGAGCCTGCCGCCGCTCATTATGTCGAGCATCGCCATCTCTTCGGCCACCCGGAGCGGCGGCTGGTACAAGGCGAGGCTGTTGCCGAGAACGATCAGCGCTGCATCCGTGGTGGTCTGGGTCAGGATGCTGGCCATCAGGTTGGGAGAGGGCATCAGGCCATAGGCGTTGCAATGGTGCTCGTTGACGCAGATGCCGTCAAAGCCCAGGGAGTCGGCGTGTTGCAGCTGGGCCAGGTAGTCCCGGTAGTACTGCCCGCCCTTCGCCGGGTCGAAGTGCTCGTTGGGGAGGTCTACCCACGCGCTGCGGTACCTGGTCTCGAAGTCCCGGGGCAGGTCCTGGTATGGCATCAGGTGAAAGTAGGAAACCTTCATATCCATTTGCTCCTGGTTGGCTTGATCCTGACGGGGTCCGGATCCATTTCCCTACAAGTCTCTTCAGCCGGCGGCGCTGGGTTGCTTCACCTCAAACGCCGGCATGACCTCCTCCGCAAACCATTCGATCTGCTCGAGGATGACCTGGGAGGGCGTCGATATCATGGGCTGGATGTTGATCTCCCGCAGACCGGGATAGAGGTCCTGCAGCAACATCAGCGGCTCGATTATCTGCTCGGGCGTACCGCAGAGGAAGTTGCCCGACCGCACCTCATCCTCGATGGTCGGCAGGCTATCCCACAGTTCCCGGGTGGGATTCTCCAGGCCCTTCTTTTGCTCTTCGTTCAGCCCTCCGACGAATCCCAGGGGCCCGAACATCTTCGTGTTCTCTTCGAAATACGGCCTGGCTTCTTCTATGGCCTTCTCCCGGGTGTCGGCCATGTGGAACTTCTCCCCGATGATCATGTCCTCCCCGAGTTCCGCATCCCGACCCGCCTTGACCAGTGAGTCCCTCCATAGCTCCACCACCTTGCGGGAGGCCCCACCCGGCGCCGCTCCTCCCCCCGATATCGCCTTGATCCCGTGCTTGATCATGAAGTCTATGCCCCGTTGGCTGGAGCTCACTATGGGCTGCCAGCACTCCACGGGCAGGCGCTTGGGCCTCGGGACCAGGGTTATCTCCTCCAGTTCGTAGCCGCGGTAGGGCACCCTGGGGGGAATGTCGTAGTACTTGCCGTGGTGAGAGAAGGAGCGGTTGTTGAAGGCCTTGAAGATAACATCCATCTGCTCTTCGAACATGTCCCGGTTGGCGTCCCTGTCCAGCATGGGCGCTCCGAAGGACTCCACTTCCCGGGTGTGATACCCTCTCCCGACCCCGAAGATGACCCTGCCGTCGGTCAGGTGATCGGCCAGGGCGTAGTCCTCGGCGAGACGCAGCGGGTTCCACATGGGCGGTACGTTGAAAGCGCACCCGAATTTCAGGTTCTTGGTGATGTGGGCCAGGTGCACGCTTTGCATCAGGAGGTTGGGCAGGCACTCGTAGCCTTCCCGCTGGAAGTGGTGTTCCGCCAGCCACAGGGTGTGGTAGCCCAGCCGGTCGGCGGTCCGGGCTATCTCGTCGGTGATGGTGAGCGCCGAGGCCAGGTCCTCGTCCGAGAGGAAGCGGTCGTTGGCCGGGGTCCCTGCATAGCCAACGTTATCGACGTTTACGTGGCCGGCATAAAGAATACTGAATCTCTCAATCATCCTCGCACCTCCCGGCGCTATCGCAAGCCACGGCCCCTTTCAGTTAATTCCGCCGACCGTCCCCCACCGACACCTATTTGTACGGGGGCGGGGTTAGGCGTAGTCTGCATTATACGGCATTGACCGGAGCCCCGACCCTACCCGTCCCAGGCCCGCGGGTACCGGCTCTTTCCCCAGAACCCCTCCCCCATCTCCAGGCTCGACTGCAGGCCCGTCCGCTCCAGCATGGTCTCCGTTGCCCGCTGCGCCCGTGTCAGGACTTCCGACTCGTCCACCGTCTTGACCACCCGGCCCTCCATCAACACCTTGCCGTCCACTATGACCGTGTCCACATCCTGGCCCCCGGCGAAGTTGGTGATCCGGTGAACGGGCATGTTGAGCGGGTAGAGGTGGGGCTTGTCCATGTCCAGCAGGATCAGGTCGGCCTTCTTGCCCGGCTCCAAGGACCCGATCTCCGAGTCCATCCCCAGCGCCCGCGCCCCGTCTATCGTCGCCATCTCCAGCGCCTTGCCGGGAGGGATGTACGCTCCCTCCCCGAACTGGGCCCGATGTTGCCTCATGCATGAATACATGTGCCGGAACATGTCGTAATTCATGTCCGGCGACGCCGCATCCGACCCCAGGGCCACGGTGACCCCCGCGTCGAGGAGCTGGGGGACCGGGCACCGGGAGGGGTACGAGTTGGGGGAGCTGGGGTTGTGGGCTATCTTAGTGTCGGTCTCCGCGCAGATTGCGATCTCCTCGTCGGTCAGGCCCACGCTGTGCGAGAGGATAACGTCCGGCCCGAGGATGCCCAACTCCTTGTGGGCGAAAGCTATGGTGCCGGTCGTGTGCCCGTCCTGGGTCAGCAGGACCCCGAGCCTGTCCGCCAGGTCTCTGACCGCTCTGGCCTCGGCCTGCAGATCGGCGATGGGCAGCCCCGCGTACGGGGCCCGGGTCACGTTCATCGTCGAGGAGGTGAGGCAGATCCGCATCCGTCCTTCAGCGCCGCCGTTCCAACGATTGACTATCTCCTCGGCGGTCGCCATCTGCCGGTCGAAGTCTGCGACATGTTCGTGCTTGCCATCCGCGTCCCACCGGGCAAAGCGTCGGGGGAAGGGAGGAGAGCAGGGCCCCACGGCCAGGACCTCTCGAATCCCGACCGCCTCCACAGCCTCGCAATGCCGCTCGGCGTATACCGGGTCGTCGGTGCGGATCAGCATCCGACCCCCGCCGAAGTAGCTCAACCCGCACGTCGTACCGAACTTCAGCCTCTCCAGCGCAGCCAGCGAGGCTTCCGCGTGCCAGAACTCCTCGTCCGTTCCCTCGGCGTATATGAGCTCCACCGTCTCCCGCCACCGAGCGAATGAGTCGTGGTCCATGGTCTTGACCAGGGCGTGACCGGCGTGACCGTGAACGTCAACCAGGCCCGGAAGGCAGACCATCTTCCGCGCATCGATGACCGCCGGGGCAGAATGGGCACCTTCGATCTCGGCCCGCGCCCCGACCCCCGCTATCCTGTCCCCATCTATGGCCACCGCCCCGTCCTCGATCACCCTGCGGGACGGGTCCATCGTGATGACGGTGGCGCCGGTAACGAGAATGTCCGCCATGTCTGGGCTCCTGTCTCCGGACTACTTCCTGCCCTTGCGGGCCGCCTCATATATCCCTATGTAACCATCCACCGACCCGTGGGCTATCGCCTCCCCGACCAGGTCAAGGGGCAGGTCCTCCAGTTTCTTGAAGCGTATGCACGCCTTCCCGATGTTCAGCTTCTTGCCTCGCTTCTCCAGCTCGTCCATGAACCACATCCTCGACCCCTCATCCGCGTATATGCACATCAGGTAGAGCGACATGTAGTTCTTCTGCGACGCCAGCGCCGCATACGACAGGGGATGCCCGTTGTAGGTCTTGGGGTAGGTCTCCAACGGGACCACGTACCCTATCATCCCGAACTCCATCGCCTCCTCGAAACCCGGAGGCAGGTTCTCCAGAACCACCCTGCGCACTTCGCCGATGGCCTGCCGACGCTCAGGAGAAAGCTCGGCCAGGTAGTCTTCTACGGTTTGGGCTTGACTCTGCAAGTTTCCATGCCTTTCTCAAAAAATGGTGGAGCTATCCCGCCACC
>JAAXHX010000099.1 GCA_012270635.1 Dehalococcoidia bacterium
CGCCAGCAGAAGGGGTAGGTGTGGACTATCTCGGTCCGACGAAAGAGCAACTCCCGGGCCGTTAGGTCGTCGATGATATCCGCGTCGGCGTCCTTGACGAACTTCCCGGCGAAGGGGAAGTTCCCGATCATCCCGCCCTGGAGGTCCACGTGCTGGACGAAGTACAGCCCCGCCGACGCCCCGATCTTGAAGTCGTCCTCTCCGAAGGCCGGCGCTATGTGCACCACCCCCGTCCCCTCGTCCAGGCTGACGAAGTCGCCGCCAACCACGTGGAAGGTGGCCGTCTGGCCCGGCGTGTAGCTCGCTCCCCTCTGCACCCGACCCTCGGCGAACCGCCCAATGCCGGGCACCCGGTAGGCCACCGGGTTGTACAGGGCCCGGTATCCGAGCCCTGCCAGATCGCTCCCCTTCACCGTCCCTAGTGTCTCGTAGCCCTTGGGCAGCAGCTTGCCGGTTAGGGCCTGGGCCATTATCAGCCGCTCGGGGATGGCGCCCTCGGCCCTGTCCTCGACGATTGCGTAGTCGGCGTCGGGGTCGACGGCTAGGGCGGTGTTGCCGGGCAGGGTCCAGGGAGTCGTCGTCCAGGCGAGGATGTAGGTCGGGAGGTGGGACCCGCCTATGAGGGCCCGGGCCGCATTGCCGTGGTCGTCATCCTCCAGGTCAACCCTGAACTTGACGAAGATGGCCACGTCCCTCGTTCGGTCGTCGTAGCCCTGGGCCACCTCGTGGTCGCTCAGGGATGTGACGCAGCGGGGGCAGTGCCAGATGGACTTGTAGGCCTCGTGGATCAGGCCCCGGTCCCAGAGCTGCTTGAGGATCCACCACATCGACTCGATGTACGGGTTTTCGAAGGTGACGTAAGGGTCCTCCATGTCGATCCAGAACCCGATGCGGTCGGTCAGGGCTTCCCACTCCTTGACGTAGCGCATCACGTTCTGCTTGCAGGCGGCGTTGAACTCGGCGATGCCGTGCTCCTCTATCTGCGCCTTCTTCGTGATGCCCAGCGTCTTCTCCACCGCTAGCTCCACGGGCAGGCCGTGGGTGTCCCAACCAGCCTTGCGGGGGGCGCAGTAGCCTTTCATCGTCTTGTAGCGGGGCATGATGTCCTTGAAGACCCGGGACAGCACGTGGTGGATGCCGGGGCTGGCGTTGGCCGTCGGCGGCCCTTCGTACATCACGTACAGGGGCCGGTCCCGACGCTCCTCCACCGATCGCGTAGCTATGTCCCGGTCCTTCCAGAACTCCAGCACCCGGGCCTCCAGCTCCGGGAAGCTCACCCTGCTCGATACCGGTTTGAACATATTCTCACTCATCGCCCTTGCCATATCACTACTAAACTAGCCAGCCACCCCGCCCCTGGATTCCTGCCTCCGCAGGAACGACGAAGGAGATACGCCCCGTCGCCCCGGCCCCCGAGCCGGAATCCATCCCCTCCCCACAATGCGCATTCCCGCAATGTAGGCCCCGGGAAGAGGGCACCCCCACCCCACCCTGGATTCCTGCCCCCAAGCTGGAATCCATCCCCTCCCCCGACCACACCCGCCCCCGCTCACCCTGAGCCTGTCGAAGGGTCGAGGGGACTCCGCATGTCCCTACAC
>JAAXHX010000100.1 GCA_012270635.1 Dehalococcoidia bacterium
ACCTACGCCACCTGGTGGATCCGGCAGGCCATAACCAGGGCCATCGCCGACCAGGCCCGCACCATCCGAATCCCGGTCCACATGGTCGAGACCATCAACAAGCTTCTCAGGATGAGCCGACGCCTCGTCCAGGAATACGGCCGGGAGCCGACCAGCGAGGAGATCAGCCAGGGCATGGAGATCACCCCCGAGAAGGTTCGGGACATCATCAAGATCTCCCAGGAGCCCGTCTCCCTCGAGACCCCCGTCGGTGAGGAGGACGACAGCCACCTCGGCGATTTCATCGAGGACCGTTCCACCCTGGCCCCCGCCGACGCCGCCTCCCACCAGCTCCTGAAGGAGCAGGTCAACGAGGTGCTGGAGACCCTCAACGGTCGGGAGAAGAAGGTTCTCCAGCTTAGATTTGGCCTGGAGGACGGGCGCAGCAGGACGCTGGAGGAAGTGGGTCGGGAGTTCGGGGTGACCAGGGAGCGCATCCGCCAGATCGAGGCCAAGGCCCTCCGCAAGCTCCGCCACCCCACCCGCAGCAAGAAGCTCAGGGACTTCCTAGAATAGGTCTCTTTCACGCCCTCCGATTCGCCTTGCCGAATGCCAGCCCGGTCCCCTGCGCCTCTGTAGACGGCCCTCCTCAAACCCTTTCACAGAAACCGCACTACCCCCTTGGCCTATGCCGGGAGGCCCTCTCGTGAGGGCCATCGATGCGGCGCCCCGCGGCCTGCTCTTTGTGCCCACCCTTGTCGTCCGCACTATCAAAGAGCTCTCCGACGACGACGCCACCCACATGGCCGCCGGCGTTGCCTACTACGCCCTCTTCTCCCTCTTTCCCCTGCTCCTGGGCACCATAGCCATTATCGGCCTGGTCGCCGACTCCAACGCCGTCCGCAGCGCAATCCTCGCCTGGGCCGCCGACAACTTCCCCGGCACCGGGGAGTTCATATCCGACAATGTCGTCGCGTCCGTGGAAGCCTCCGGGTCCCTGGGCGCGATCTCCATAGCCGGGCTCATCTGGTCGGGCAGCGCCATATTCGGCGCGATCACCAGGGCCGTGAACCGGGCCTGGGACATCCGGCAAGACCGGCCTTTCGTAAAAGGCAAGATCATGCAGCTCGCCATGGCCATGAGCGTCGCCATCCTCTTCGCTCTTGCCCTGGCCAGCGCCTCCCTGGCCCAGACCGCCGACCGCTACGCCGACACCAACCTGCCCGTCCTCGGCCAGGCCGACGAGCTTTCGGGGCTGCTGCTGTTCCGCATCATGTCCTTCGTATTCAACCTGGCCATCTTCCTCACCCTCTACAAAGTCCTCCCCAACACGCAGACCCGGTGGCGTCACATCTGGCCCGGGGCCCTTGTCGCCGCGCTCCTCTTCGAAGGCGGCAAGTACCTGTTCGTCCTCTATCTCGATAACTTCGCCACCTTCAGCGCCGTATACGGGTCCATAGGCTCGGTCATCGCGCTTCTCCTGTGGGCTTACCTGAGCGCCTTCGTCCTGATCCTCGGCGCGGAGCTGAGCTCCGAGTACGGGCGGATGCTTCAGGGACATGAACGGGGCAGGCCGACGGTCGAGCGCTCGGGCTAGAGGGCCTTATTCCGATGGAAACCAAATCGCTAACCCGGCTGAACGAGCAGATCATCTCCTGCACCCGATGCCCCCGGCTCGTGCAATGGCGCGAGGACGTCGCCCGCACCAAGCGAAGGATGTACCGGGACTGGGAGTACTGGGGCAGGCCCGTCCCCGGTTTCGGCGACCCCGACGCCCGGGTCCTGGTGGTCGGGTTGGCCCCCGCGGCCCACGGGGCCAACCGCACGGGCCGCGTCTTCACCGGCGACGACAGCGGCAACTGGCTCTACTCCGCTCTCCACAAGCAGGGTTGGGCAAACATGCCCATCTCCACCCACCGCGGCGACGGCCTCGCCCTCACCGATGCCTACGTGACCTCCGTAGCCCGATGCGCCCCACCCCAAAACCGCCCCACCCCCGACGAGCTGTCCAACTGCGCCCCCTTCCTGGAGACCGAGCTGCACCTGCTTCGAAACCTGCAGGTCATCATCGCCCTGGGCGGTATCGCCTTCGACCGTTTTCTCCGCCTGTGGAAGAGCATGGGCCACCCCGTCCCCAGCCCCAGGGCCCGCTTCGGCCACAACCTCGTCTATCCCCTCCCCCCGACCCTAAAGCTCGTCGCTTCATACCACCCCAGCCGTCAGAACACCCAGACCGGCGCCCTCACCCGTGAGATGCTCGACTCCGCCTTCACCACCGCCAAGTCCCTCCTGACCCCATCCTCTCCGCCGACATCCTGAAAGTGCGTCTCGGGCGTGAGTCCCTCCGTCATTCCGGCCCCCCGAGCCGGAATCCATCCCCGGGGGCCGCTCGTACTGAGCCTGTCGAAGGAAAGTATGAGCGGTGGGGCTAATGCGCCCCCAAACCCGACCCTGTATAATCCCCGGCAAACCACCCCGAGGCCAACCCCATGACTCACGGAAACCTCTCCACCTTCCCCTCCACCACCGAAATCAACGCCCAGGACCACCTGTCCATCGGCGGCTGCGACCTCGCAGACCTTGCCGCCGAGTTCGGCACCCCCCTCTACCTGTTCGACGAGGCCACCCTCCGGGACATGTGCGCCCGGTTCCGCAACGAGTTCGCCAGCCGATATCCCGACAGCCAGGTCCTCTACGCCAGCAAGGCCTACGTCAACCCCGCCCTTGCCCGAATTTTCCGGGACGAGGGTCTCGGCCTGGACGTCGTCTCTGGCGGCGAGCTTGCCGTCGCCCAGGCCGCTGACTTCCCCCCCGACCTCGTCTACTTTCACGGCAACAACAAGAGCGTCGATGAGCTGGAAGCCGCCCTGGACTGGGGCATCGGGCGCATCGTCGTCGACAACCCCCGGGAGATGGACCTGCTGGACGAAATGGCCCGCGCCAGAGGCATGGTCCAGGACGTGCTCATCCGCGTATCCCCGGGCGTCGACCCCCACACCCACGACTACACCACCACCGGCATCCTAGACAGCAAGTTCGGCATCCCCATAGAGACCGGCCTCGCCGAGGAGGCGGTCAGGCAGGCCATGTCGGCCCCTAACCTCCGGCTCCTGGGGCTCCACTTCCACCTCGGCTCCCCCATCTACGAGATCGAGCCCTACCGCACGGCGGTAGACGTCACCATGTCCTTCGCCGACCGGATGAAGGACCGCTACGGCCTCGAGCTACTGGAGTTCAGCCCCGGCGGCGGATTCGCCATACAGTACACCGCCGACGAACCCCCTCCCGACGTTTCCGAATACGCCGCCGCCATAACCTCCGCCATCCTGGAGCGCACCGAGTCCCCGCCCCGGCTCCTCATCGAACCCGGTCGGGCCATCGCCGGGCGGGCCGGCGTGGCCCTCTACAGTGTTGGCACCACCAAGGACGTGCCCGGCATCCGTAAGTACGTCTCCGTAGACGGCGGCATGGGCGACAACATCCGCCCCGCCATCTACGGCTCCCGCTACGAGGCGATGGTCGCCAACCGCGCCTCCGCCCCGTCCCAGGAGACCGTCACCATCGCCGGCAAGTTCTGCGAATCGGGGGACATCCTCGTGGAAAACGTGGACCTGCCCATCGTCGATAGCCGGGACCTCATCGCAATACCGGCATCGGGGGCGTACTGCCTGGCCATGGCCTCCAACTACAACGCCGCCCCCCGACCCCCCATCGTCCTCCTCAAGGACGGTCAGCCCCGCCTGATTCGACGCCGGGAGACCTACCAGGACCTCATGCTGTGCGATCTGTGATCGACGCCAAGGCCCTCCACATCCACGGCCACGACGGCATCCTGAATCTCCTCCACACCGCCTCCCGAGGCGGCGGGCTTGCCCATGCCTACGTCCTAGTCGGGCCTCCCCACGTCGGCAAGATGACGGTGGCCCTCCATCTCGCCCAGCTGGTCAACTGCGAAGACCCGGACCCCGGCCCATGTCTGACCTGTCGACAGTGCACTCGCATCGCCTCCGGCCATCACGCCGACGTCCAGGTCACGGGCCTCCCCTCCACCGAGGACGGTGGGTTGGGAACGCAGATCAGGATCGAGCAGATGCGAGAGATCCGGAAGCAGGCCAGCCTACGACCCTACGAGGGCCGGACCCGGGTCTTCATCCTGGAGGACGCCGCGCTCCTCACCACCGAGGCCGCCAACAGCCTTCTGAAATACCTGGAAGAGCCGCCCCCCAACGTCCTCCTCGTCCTCCTCACCCCCGACGAGGATGCCCTCCTACCGACCGTTCTATCCCGGTGCCAGCGCCTGGAGCTGAGGCCCATGCCCCGCGCCGCCCTGGGCCAGGTCCTAACCGCCGACTATGGCGTCGACGAAGAGCAAGCAACGCTCATCGCCCGGCTATCGGGCGGATGTCCCGGCTGGGCGATATCCGCCGCGCGAGACGAATCGGTCCTCGAAGCCCGTATATCCGCCATCGACGAGCAGATTTCGCTGGTGGAAGCCGACCTCGGGGCACGGTTCCGCTTCGCCGGCTCCCTCGGCGGCGTCTTCTACCGGGACCGGCCCCGGGTCAGGGATATTCTCGCCCTTTGCCAATCGTGGTGGATGGATCTTGTCCTTTACGCTGCGGGGGCGCCCGAACGGACCGTCAACGCCCACAGGTCCGCGCAGATCGAGGCCCAGTCCCGGGACATCGGCGTCGCCGACGCTCACGCCTTCCTGAAGGACATCTCCCGCGCCCGGGACATGCTGGAACGCAACGTCACCCCCCGGCTGGCCCTGGAATGGCTGGCGCTCAGGATGCCGGTCGTGGAACAGCGGGCGGCCTAGGAGACAACGTGGCTTCCATCGCCGGCGCAAGACTCACCAGGTCGGGGCCCGTGCTCTATTTCGACACGGGCAATCTCGAAATCAGCGTCAACGACTTCGTGGTCGTCGAAACTGGGGAAGGGCCTCGCCTCGCCCGCATCGTCTTCACCCCGGACCAGCTTCTCCTCATCCAACTCAAAAGCCCCACCCACTCAGTTCTGAGGCTGGCAACGGAAGAGGACTTGACCGGCGAGGCGTCGACGCTGCTTTGAGACCTCTTTAGGCAGGGAGGAATTTCCGCCACTCACCCCGCACGTCCAGGTAGGGGCCCAGGTCCCGGTACCTGCGGGAAGGCGGCGTCTTCGGCTCCTTTATGAGTTTCATCCCCGCCTGTGTAGGGGTTCGGCCTGCCTTTCTCAGGTTGCACGGGACGCAGGCGCTGACTATGTTGTCCCAGGTGTGGACGCCACCCGCCCGCCGGGGCACGACGTGGTCCAACGTAAGGTTGGGGACCTGCTTGCCGCAGTACTGGCAGAAGTGCTTGTCCCTTACGAACACCTCGCGCCTGGAAAGTCGGGGCGGCAGCATGGGGCGCTTGATCATGTGCCCCAGCCTGATCACCGAAGGCAACACGAACAGCGCCGAAGCGCTGTGAATGTCCCCCCGGCCGTTCTCCAGGGTTTCCGCCTTCCCCTTCAGAAGCAGAACGATGGCGCGGCGCAGGTTACAGACGTTCAGGGGCTCGTAGTTCTGATTGAGGACCAGGACGGCTTTGTTGATCGGTATCGTGCGAGCCATTCCCTCAGGTAGCCTTACAACTGGGCCATTACGCGGGTTGGCGCGATTCTATCACACCCCCACGCCCCCGCAACCGCCCCCGACACCCCGCCATAGCCGCCAGCAAAACACCCCCCGTCACCGCCGCTCCCAGCGCATCGCTCGGCCAGTGCGCTCCCATGT
>JAAXHX010000101.1 GCA_012270635.1 Dehalococcoidia bacterium
GGAGTGCTCATCTTCTCGATGTGCAGGATGGGCGGGTTCTTGCCCTCGGGCGTAACGTAGGGCTCGTCGAAGTAGACTTCGCCCTCCCGGAGCCTCCAGAAAGTCCACATGTCCTTGTTAACTATGGACCCGTCGGGGTAGGAGCAATCGATATGAGAGGGCTTGCCGAGCATGGCCCAGTGCCTGGGAGTCCAGGCCCCGAGGGCCCAGATTACGGCGTCGCAATCGATGTCACCCTGGTCGGTCGTGACGGCTTTGACGCTGCCGGCCCGGGTGTCGTATCCCGTGACCTCAACGCCCGTCCGAATCTCCACGCCGTTGACCTCGCATTTTTCGACCAGGCCCCGGAGGACCTGCCGGGTGCCGACGTAGCCGCTGACCCGTTCGTCGAGGGCCACGTCTATGCCGTCGGTCTTGAAGTCGGGCCAGACGGACTTGAGGAAGGCCCGGGACTCCTTGCCGACGTACAGGTTGGAGGCGTAGCCGACGGATAGGTGGGAACGGTGCATCTTCTCGAAGTCGGTGGTCTGGTTGGCCTCGCCGCAGGAGACGTAGCCGACCTGCTGGAACCCGAAGTTGATGGGGTCTTTCATCCAGACGTCCACGCTGTGCCTGAGGATGGGGTGAAGGGCCTCGGTCATATAGAAGTTCCGCACGTTCCCACAGGCGACCCCCGTGGCCCCCGCCCCGACGTGGCTCTTTTCGAGGACCAGGATGTCGCGGCCCGAGCCCTGGCCTCGGGCCTTGAGCTCCATGGCCAGGTGCCAAGCCGTGCTCAGACCGTGAATACCCGCCCCGACGATGACGTATTTTCTGGACTCTCTGGTGGACATGAATGTGCCTCCGGGTGGATGGTAAAGCCTGATTTTGAGGGAGTTTAGGGCGGGGCGGGGTGTGGGGTCAAGGGAGGGGGTTATGGCGTTGCGAAGGGATTTATGACGCGAAGGCCGTCGTAGTCCTGCCGCGGGTTCATGTCTTCGGAGTAGAGGGCATCGCACCCGAGGTCTCGGGCGGCGGCCAAAATGGCGGCATCCCAGTAGGAGAGCTGGAAGCGTTGGGAGATTTGGACTGCGGATTGGAAAACGCCGAGAGTGACCGGATGGATTCGTAAGGTACGTAGGCGTACCAAGAATTCGAGGGCCTGGCTATGGGTAAGAGGCGAGGGTCGGCTTAGTCGGGTAGCCTGGGAATAGAATTCTTGGAAGACCTGGACCGATACTGCCAAGTCATCTTCGTCAAGGAGATCCAGGGCAACTCTCTGCTTGGCGGCATCCCGGGGCTCAAGGCTAGCTGCATAAAGCAGTACATTAGTATCAACGAAGCGCATTGCGATCGTATAGCGCTTCTCTGGGCAGATTCTCTGACATCTTCAATCCAATGCCCTTGGCATCCCACTCTTTCAACAACTCTCTAAGGTTGCTCTGACCTTTCAGGGGAGTCTCTGATTCCTGGTTGTTCACAATCATCTTTTCCAGGGGTTCGGCTGCGAGGCGGTTCAGGTAAGTTCTTACGAGAGCCGACACCGATGTACCCATCTCCGCCGCCCTTATGCGCGCCTGCCGATGCGTCTGCTCGTCAATCGATACGGTGATGTTCTTCATCGTCACAGCCTCACAGTTTCTGTGATTCACAGTATATCCAGGCAGGCAGGCGGGCGCAACACTCCGACTTCCGAGCGTGTTTTAGGAGTAGTCGAGCAGGGACCTAGAACCGCGTCTCCACACGAGAAGACGCGTCGAAGAAGTACTGGAAGGTCTGGTTGTAGCGGAAGAAGAAGTCCAGGCGGTAGCCGTCCTCGTTCAGGGAGTGGGCCAGGCTATCAGGGGCCTTGGCGAGGTCCAGGCTGTTGAGGGAGTGCTCCAGGTCCGCCGAGCCGTTTTGGCTGATGTTCTCCAGCATCTCCCGCCATTCGTCGCCGGTCATTTCCAGGTAGAAGTCCGCCTCGTACAGGTCGTCCCCCTCCCCCCGACGCACGGAGCTGCACTCGAACCCCTCAAATACGACGACGTACACCTCGTCATCGATCTTGAGGCCGACTACTGCGTCGCACGTCCCGCCCCCCGCCGTCTGGTATTCGTCTTCGCTGTTGAAAACCTGCCGCACGGCCTCGAACCACTCGACGGACGGGAAGCGGGGCATCACGCGTCCCCTTCCGGGGCACCGACCCCGTACATGGCGAGGGGGTTGTCCCTGAGGATAGCCCGCTTCTGGCCCTCGGTCAGGTCCTCCCTCTCCCAGATGTGGTCGATGCTGTTGGGGAAGTCGTTGTCCCAGTGGGGCCAGTCGGAAGCGTAGACTAGGACATCGTCCCCCAGGATTTCGACGGTCTGGGGGAGAAGCTTCTCATCGGGCTCCAGGTGGACGAAGACGTTGCTGCCGCGCAGGTATTCGCTGGGGGGCCGCTTGCAGTTGGGCGCCTCGACCTTGCCCCTCAACTCCCATTCCTCGTCGAGCCTGTCGAGCATGTAGGGAACCCAGGTGCAGCCCGCCTCCAGAAACGCGACCCGCAGGTCGGGGAATAGCTCGAAGATGCCCTCCAGGACCAGGCTCGTCATCTGGATGATCTGGGACACGGGAAACCCGACCGCGTGCCGCTGGATGAACCGGGTGTAGGGGATGTACTCCGCGGTGGCGTGACCGCCGTGAATGGCCACGGTGGTGTCCAGGTCCTGGGCCTCGGCGAAGAAGGGCCTGTTCTGCTTCCTGCCGAGAAGCCCGTACCCGACGGCCGGCGTGAAGGCCCCGGCAAACCCCAGCTCCGTCACCGACCTGCGCAGCTCTTTGGCGGATTCCTCGGGGTCTATCAAAGGCATGACAGCAACCGCGCCGAACCTGCCATCGACCTGCAGCCAGTGGTCGTGGATGAAGGAGTTGTAGGCCTGGGTCACGGCCACCGTGTAGTCGGGGTCCACCATCATGGAATAGGGAAGGAAGGCCGTCGGATAGAGGTAGGTCTTCTCCACCCCGGCCTCGTCCATGATGGCGAGCCAGTCGGAGGGGAAGGGGAAGCCGGGAGGGCCGTTGGTGCCCAGGGTTCCACCCATGGTCGGGTCCATGCCGGGCTGCTTGGGGACGAGGGTGTTGTTGGAGTAGACGACGCCCTCGGCATTGGTCTTCCAGGCATGGAGGTATTGATCGTAGGGAGGTGGCATGTAGGTGGCGATTATCTCTTCGGGCTCGTTAATGTGGCCGTCGGAGTCGATGACCTGGAATGGCGGTCTCATGCGGGGCCTCCGGGGAAGGGAATGAGGGGATTATAGCAGGCGTGGACAGCGAACACGTTTCCCATCGGGTTCCGAAGGCCGGGAACAAAATACGGGGGTGCAACGTCTAACAGTCTATACGCAACGGAAGGAGGCCCGAGGAAATGCCGTATAGACGTTTCATAATGGCCGTAGCTTTGGTGTTGATGGTGTCGGTCGTGGGGTTCGCCTGTGGAGGCGCGGCTGCGACGGCGACCCCCGAACCGTGGACAACCCACTCCTCCGATTCGGGGTCCTACGGGGTGTCGGGTGAACCGACCCCGGCCCCCAGGAATATGTCCGAGCCCACAACCATGCCTGCTGAACCTTTGCCTGAGACCGATAACGACTCCTGGCAGTGGTCATCTTCATCCTACTCCGTACAGCCAACCACGGTCCCCCAGATAACTGCGAATTTAGACAGGATGGACTCGGGATTGGCGCCGACCGCCATACCGAGCGCGACTACGTTTCAGGACTACCGGCGCAGTCCCCTGGTCGACACCAGCCACGACCGCATCTCCACCTTCAGCCTGGACTCGGACCGCACTTCGTTCCAGCTGGCCTTGAATTGGGCCCGGGAGGGCTACTTGGTGGATCCCGACTCGGTGCGGGCCGAGGAATGGGTCAACGCCTTTCACTACGATTACCAGGGCCCGAGCCGGGAGGACAGCTTCGCCATCTCCTCGGCGATGGTGGAGCACCCGCTCCGGAATGGGATGCACCTGGCCCGCGTAACGTTCCAGGCCCCGGACATCAGGGACGAGGACAGACCCCTCAACGTCACCCTGGTGCTGGACGCGTCGGGCTCCATGAGTGACGGCAATCGGGTTGAGACAGCCCGGGCCGCGGCGGATGCCATCAGGCGAAGCCTGGGGAGCAGCGACCTCATCGCCGTCGTCCAGTTCTCGGATGACGTGCTCCATCGGTACACCGTTGAGCACCGGCGGCCCAATGACCGGACGGTGATGGACTCGATTGCAAACCTGCGCCCCAACCACAGCACCAACGTGCAGGCCGGGCTCAACCTCGGCGTTCAGATGGCCGACCGGATGCGCCATGAGCGCCCCGACGCCCACAACTACCTAATCCTCATGTCCGACGGCGTCGCCAACGTGGATGCCACCGACCCCTTCGCCATCCTGGAGTCGGCAGGCGACCGCCGAAGCGACAACCCGCTCCGTCTCATTACCATCGGGGTCGGCATCAACAACTACAACGACTACCTCCTGGAGCAGCTGGCCCAGCACGGCAACGGCTGGTACAGGTACCTGGACGATGAGTCCCAGGCCCGGGCCACCTTCAGGAGGGAAAACTGGACCACCATCTCCACCCCCTTCGCCGACCAGACCCGGGCCCAGGTGCGCTGGGACCCTTCGGCGGTGGAATCCTGGCGGTTGATCGGCTACGAGAACCGGGTAACCCCCGACGAGACCTTCGTGCAGAACCGCAAGGAGTTTGCCGAAATCCCATCGGGGGCGGCAACAACGGTATTCTACGAGGTGCAGTTGGCCCACCCAGCTGAGGACTGGGGTGGGCAGCCCATCAGGTTGGGCGACGTGCACCTGAGATGGGTCACCCCCATCAGCGGCGAGACCCGGCAGCAGGACGCCGAGATCCGCGGTCATCAAAACGTCCGGTTTGAAGACCCCAGCGACGACATGCTGCGGTTCGGGTCCATAGTGGCCCTGGCGTCGGACAGGTACAGCGGCCTGCCGTACGCGGAAGCGGAGTGGCCCCCCGAAGTGGGCAAGGACCTTCGAGCGCTGAAGGGCCGGTTGGACTCCCTGAGGCCCGGCCTGTCCCACCTGGACTCGTACAACGACTTCGCCTTCGTGCTGCGACACCTGGTGAACACCCTGCCCAGGCATGAAGGCCGCTCCGGTGGGTCCGGGTATAGCCCGTAAAGGCGACAGACCAAGATAGAGCCCGCCAGGCCCGGGCCCCGTGCGGCCCGGGCCTGGCGGGCTCTCAGCGTACGCCCGCCGCCGGGAGGGGCGGGGCCGCTCGTGTTGAGCCTATCGAAGTATGAGCGAAGAAGACCAAGACCTGCCATTCCCGTCATTCCCGACCCCGATCGGGAATCCATCCCCGGCGCCCGCTCGTACCGAGCCTATCGAAGTATGAGCGGGGGAGGGGGCGGAATGGTATGCCAGAGTCCGCGCTCATCAAGTCCCCGCTCGACCCTTCGACTAGGCTCAGGGTGAGCGGCGTGAGTGGTGGATCCGGCTGGCAGGAAAAGGAACGAGTGGGGGTGGCAGGGCCGCTCGTGCTGAGCCTGTCGAAGTATGAGCGGAGAATACCAAGCCCCGCCACTCGCGTCATTCCCGACCCCGATCGGGAATCCATCCCCGGCGCCCGCTCGTGCTGAACCCTAGTTTATCCTGAGCCTGTCTAAGGGAAGTATGAGCAGGGGGAGTGGAAGGTCTTCAAGATAGCACAAGAGCTGCGAGCTGTAGTTATGCAAAAGTCCCGGAGGGGCCGGGACTTGGGGTGTGTTAAAATTCGTAGTCGGGAGGGTCTGGCAGGTAAACAAAGAAGCCGACGAGGGATGGAGTGCTGATCTGCAATTCCTGTGACGTCATCTGGAGCAAGGTCCCCCGAGACCGCGAGTACATGGACATAGACGCCACCATAAAGCTCTACAAGACTCGCCTCTGCCCCGACTGCGGCAAGTCCCTTGAAGAAATCACCTTCGTATCGGGCCTGTCCGACGCCTAGCGCCCTCCCCGGTTTGTTCTCACCCTTCCCCTTTCCAGCGTCTCTCCGGGCCTCGCTCCTTGTCATCGCGCTCTTGCTCGCGTTGGCCGCAGCGACAACACTGAGCGCTCCCCATGCTCTGGCCAACGGGGGCAGCGACACCCGCACAATCTTCGAAGAGCGGGTCGAGGGATACGGGGTCGTCGTGACCTCCACCCCCGGC
>JAAXHX010000102.1 GCA_012270635.1 Dehalococcoidia bacterium
GTCAGCGCTTGCCACGCCATGATCCTTTGCGAGGCCACGGGCCTCTGCCTGGTGCGCAGCATCTTCTGGTCCGACTGTCGCTCCAGGAAGTGGTTCAGGGCGTTGGCCCCACCCGAGGCCAACGTTCCGCCCACGAGCACCACCAGCATCAGTTGCCCCGATGGTATGCCCTGCTGGGCCAGGAACATGCCCCCCAGGGCGGTCACCAGCAGGAGGGAGATTATCTTGGGCTTGGTCAGGCTGATGTAGTCCTGGACGATGGCCAGCAAGTTGGGCCCCCCGGCGACTCTCTGCTTAAGCAGCATTGCGCTCCCCGCCCTCGGCCCTCGGGCCCAGGTAAACCACGGCCACCAGCAGCACCAGCGCCGCCCATACGAAGGTCGCCGCGGCCAGATGCAGCACGTTCGTGGCCCGGTGGAAACCCAGCATCACGTTGATCCCGCCCACGACGATTTGACCTACGAACAGGGCCACGAAAAGCGGGGCCAGGCGGCTGAGGCCCGGCGCCCGGTTACGAAGATTGTAGGCCTGGTGCGCCGCGGCCGCGATTATCGGTACGGCGACGATTGTTATGAGCCGGTGGCCCATGTGGACGCCTTCCAGGAAGGTGTCGGGGAAGAGAGAGCCGCTGCACAGCGGCCACGAATCGCCGCACGCCCCCGTGGCCCCCGTAGCCTGCGTGTATGCCCCGCTGAGTATCACGATGAAGGTCGCCGCCAGGGCGGATATGAAGGTCCATCGGGCAGTGGATGAGATTGGGCTGTGTGCTTCCGACGAAGTGTGGCCTTGCTCCGACCGCCCCGTAACGGCGATGAGGATCATCAGGGCCAGGACCGATTGCGCCACGGTCAGATGCGCCATGACCAGCCATTCGTTCAGCTCTGTCCTCACCGTGATCCAGCCGAGAATTACCTGGACTATCAGCAGGAGGATAGTGAGGACCACGGGCCGCGTCAGGCGCCTGTCGTCACGGTGGGAGCGCCATATGATCACCCCCGTCCCCACGATGATCAGCCCCGTCACCGCTGCAACAAGTCGGTGGAAGTATTCGATCATCGTCGCGGGGTCGGTGGAAGGGATCACCCTGCCGTGACAGAAAGGCCAGTCCGGGCACCCGAGGCCCGAATCGGTGATGCGTACCACGCCGCCAAGGATGATCAGGCCCAAAAGGAATACCACGGAGATCAGGGACCAGGCCTTGAGGGGCCCTCCGGTCCGTCCCGCTATCGGTTTGACGTCCAGTGTTTGGTCGACCAATTCGGCCCGTTCTTCCGCGGCAGGACCGCGTCGGGCGGCTTTCCAAGTCCGCTCTAGGGCTCCATTTGTGCATCAATGCACAACTGGAAGTATAGCATAGCCGCCCGTTTTCGAGTGCCGCTCGCCCCTTGACGGGGCCGAGCATCTTTGATAGTCTGCTACGTGAAAATTTTTACAGACGACGTATCCCCGTTATCCAGTTACCAGCTACGCGAGAGGCCCCATATTGGCTTTAGGCCTAATCAGGAAGACCCTCCTCCCCGCCCTTCTACTGTCCGCCCTATTCCTTCTGGCCAGTTGCGGCGACCAGTCCACCTTTGAAGTCAAAGGAGAAGTCGCGCGCCGGCAACTGGACCTGTTCTGGATTATCTTCGGTCTGGCCGCCTTAGTGTTCGTGGTCGTTGAAGGCGCGCTGATCTACAGCGCCTTTCGCTATCGCCGACGCCCGGGCCAGGCCATCCCCAAGCAGACTCACGGTCACACCAAGCTGGAGATTGCCTGGACCATAGCCCCGACCCTGGTGCTCGTCGGCGTGGCCATTCCCACCCTCATCGTCATCTTCAACACCTCCATCTCCAGCGATTACGATGTCAAGTTGACCGTCGTGGAAGAGGTTGTTGACCCGAGCAAGGAGGTCAGCCTTGAGCAGGCCCGCCGAGTCGATGACACAGCGGTAGTCGGCAAGGAAATAACCGTGCCCCGCATGCAGATAACCGCTCGGGCCCACCAGTGGTGGTGGGAGTTCCGCTACTCCGACGAGGACATTGAGACCGCAAACGAACTCCATATCCCCGTAAACACCAGGGTCGACGTGGATCTGGTATCCGACGACGTGATCCACAGCTTTTGGATTCCCAATCTCGCGGGCAAGCTGGACATCGTCCCAACGGTGACCAACAAAACTTGGTTCATGGCCAGCGAGGTGGGAGTCTACGAAGGCCGCTGCGCCGAGTTCTGTGGCCTCGCCCACGCCGACATGCGCTTCGTCGTGATAGCCCACGAATGGGACGACTACGACGGCTGGGTGGCGGCCTACAACGCCGCACCCGAGCAGCCCACCGGCGACGCGCTGCAAGGTCAGGCGGTCTTCCTTAACAAGGGCTGCGTCCTCTGCCACAACAAAGACGCCCCGACTGCCCTGGAAGTCAGGGAGCAGCAGAGGAAGCAGTTCCTGGAAGGGAATGCCGTGGTGCCCGGCCCCAACCTCAAGCACTTCGCCACCCGCACCACCATGGCCGCGGGCATCGCGCCCCTCACCAAGTCGAACCTGGAGGCTTGGCTCAGCGACCCCGACGAGTTCAAGCCCGGCAACCGCATGGGCCAACTCGCCGCAGTCTATAACGACCCCACGCAGACGATGACCGACGAGGAGGTCGTGCAGTTAGCCGCATACCTGCTCAGCCTGCGGCCCGCCGTCGAGGCCATCCCAACCCCGACCGCCCTCCCCTCCCCCGACGCTACACCCGCTCCCACACCCGACCCCTTCGCAACGCCGACGGTGGAACCCAGCCCGACTCCAGTCTCGCTGCCGGCGGGGGACGCCGGGCGAGGGGCCCAGGTCTTCGAGACTTCAACGCCCCTCACCTGCACCACCTGTCACTCCCTGGACGGGACCGTGGGACTCGGCCCGAGCCTTCAGGGCATCGCAACCACGGCCGGGACCCGGGTGCCGGGGATGGACGCCCGGGAGTACATCACTCAGTCCGTCCTGGACACCAACGCCTACATAGTCGAAGGTTTCCCGGCCGATCTCATGCCCTTGAACTTCGTCGAGACCATCGGCCCGCAGGCCATCGCCGACGTGATCGAATACCTGTTGACCCTCAATTAGTCTGTTGAGAGGCGCCTGGAAAGCTAATATAATTCGGGCCTAATCCGGGAGAGGCAACACACTTTGGTAACGGTAGACAAGGTAATAGAGGGAGCAACGGCCAGGTCCAAGGCCTTTGATACGGCCTGGAGCTGGATGACCACCGTCGACCACAAGCGGATCGGCGTCCTCTACCTAGTCACCTCCATCATCTTCTTCTTCGGAGCGGGCATAGAGGCCCTGGTCATGCGGGTCCAGCTCGCCCGGCCCGACAGTACCCTGGTTGAGGCGGAGACCTTCAACCAGATGTTCACCATGCATGCTCTGTCCATGATCTTCCTGGGCGTGATGCCGATGAGCGTCGCCTTCTTCAACCTCGTCGTGCCCCTGGCCATCGGCGCCCGGGACGTCGCCTTCCCGAGACTGAACGCCCTGAGCTACTGGGTCTTCCTGTTCGGCGGGTTGATACTGAACGGCGGATTCATTTCGGGCATGGGCTCCCCGGACGTCGGCTGGTTCGGCTACGCCAACCTCACCGAAAAGCCCTTCACCGAGGGCCAGGGGATGACCTTCTACAGCCTCGGCCTGATCATATTGGGGGTCTCGTCCCTCGCCGGCGCCTTCAACTTCGCCGTCACCATCATCAACATGAGGGCCCCGGGCATGTCCCTGATGAGAATGCCCCCCTTCATCTGGATGACCCTGGTCACTTCCTTCCTGCTGATTACGGCCATGCCCGTGATCACCGTGGGCCTGATACAGATCCTCTTCGACAGGAGCTTCGGGACCACCTTCTTCGACACCAGCGCGGGCGGCAGCCCCGTGCTCTGGCAGCACGTCTTCTGGCTGTTCGGCCACCCGGAGGTCTACATCCTGATATTGCCCGCCATGGGCATAGTCTCCGAAATCATACCGACCTTCTCCCGGAAGCCGTTGTTCGGATACCATTTCGTGATTTTCTCGGGCATCGTCATCGGGTTTATGGGCTGGGGCGTGTGGAGCCACCACATGTTCACCGTGGGCCTGGGCAACGTCGCCAACTCCGTGTTTGCCATAACCACCATGCTCATCGCAGTCCCGACCGGGGTGAAGATATTCAACTGGCTC
Source organism: Dehalococcoidia bacterium (assembly GCA_012270635.1). Next base: position 4,175 of record JAAXHX010000102.1, read on the forward strand.
GGGACCATGTGGGGAGGGTCCATCCGGTTCTCGACGCCCATGCTGTTTGCCATAGGCTTCGTGGCCATGTTCATCCTGGGCGGCCTCAGCGGAGTTACCCACGCCTCACCCCCCGCCGACGCCCAGCAGCAGGACACCTATTACATCGTCGCGCACCTGCACTACGTCCTCTTCGGCGGCAGCATCATGGGGTTGCTGGCGGGGATCTACTACTGGTTCCCCAAGATGACGGGCCGCATGCTCAATGACAACCTGGGCAAGCTCCACTTCTGGCTCCTGATGCTGGGGGCCAACCTCACCTTCTTCCCCATGCACATTCTGGGCCTCGTGGGCATGCCTCGCAGGGTGTACACCTATTCCGCCGTGTCCGGCTTCGAGCCTTACAACCTGTTGCAGACCGTTGGCGCCTTCATCCTGGCGTCGTCGTTCCTGATATTCCTGCACAACGTGTTCAGCTCTCTCAAGAAAGGCCCCAGGGCCGGCAAGGACCCGTGGGACGGGCGGACCCTGGAATGGACCATCCCCTCCCCGCCTCCCCACTACAACTTCGTGGAGATACCCACCATCCACAGCCGGGAGCCCGCCTGGGACATGAAGTACGGCCACGATTCCGAGGGCGCATCCCCCATCGAGAGGCCCGACGCCCCCGGCGCCCAGCTCTATAACGAAGCTGAAGAGGAAGAGCACCCCGAAATCCACATGCCCAGTCCCTCCTACTGGCCCTTGGTCGTGGCGGCAGGGCTCGGCATTGCCGGCGCCCTCTTCGTCGTGGGGCCGTGGTATAGCGCCATCGGCGTAGTGATAGCCATGGTCGGCCTGTATGCCTGGGCGGCGGAACCCGTCTCGAAAGAGGATAGCCACTAGCCCCGACTTCATCCCCTGATCCAACCGTACGCCGCGGAGAACTTATTTGGCCCACGCCGTTACAACAGACCACAGCCCCGAGCATGAGACCACCACCGGCCTAGACCATCGCAAGCTCGCGATGTGGGCCTTCCTGGGCTCCGAGTGCCTATTCTTCGGCACTTTCATATCCACCTACCTGGTCTACCGCAACAAGAGCCTGGTAGGCCCGTACCCGGCGGATGTCATCGACGTCCCGGTCACTACGGTCAGCACCTTCGTCCTGCTGATGAGCAGCTTCATGATGGTTATGACCCTTCACGCCATCAGGAGAGGCGACGATAGGGGTTTCCGAGTCTGGATCCTGGGCACCGCGTTGCTCGGCTCCGTATTCCTCGGCTTCCAGGTCTACGAATTCCGCGAGTTCTACGTCCACTACGGCCTGTCCCCGGCAACCAACCTGTTCGGCAGCAGCTTCTTCGTCCTCACCGGGTTCCACGGGGCCCACGTCACGGGGGGCGTGATCTGGCTGGTCTCCCTGTTAGGTCAATCTTTGAACGGAACCCTGACCCAGAAAGATTCTCTTAGAGTCGAGATAGCCGGACTCTATTGGCACTTCGTAGACATCGTGTGGATTATCATCTTCACCCTGGTCTACCTCCTAGGCGCCAACGATAGACCTCCCGGCGCAGAAGCATCAGAAAGTCATGCGCTGTTCTCCAACGTACTGGCGCAGGTCCCCTTTGTCTAAAGAGGCGCGGAGCACAGGTCAAGGATAGAGCCAAGCGAATGCAGGACAACGCCCTAGAGACCGGGACCCCCTCCGCCCCTCCCCATAGTGAGGAAGGGCATCCCACCGTACGCACCTATGTCGTGGTGGCCCTCATCCTTGGGGTCATAACCCTCATAGAGTTCGGCATCTTCTACCTCGAATTCGCCAGGATATGGTTCATACTCATTTTCATCGTCCTGTCGGGGGTGAAGTTCGCCATCGTCATCATGTTCTACATGCACCTCAAGTTTGACAATATCCTCTTCTCTCGCCTCTTCCTTGGAGGCTTGGCCCTTGCCGCCTTCGCCCTCTTTGCCCTCCTCGCCCTCTTCAGCCTCTTGAGACTGTAGCGTCTGGCAGTACAGGTCGCTAATTGGCTTCCCGTTCCTGAGTTCCGAGGTGCGCTTTGCCCGTCGATGGCGTCTATACACCCGAATTCTCCTGGCTGAACTGGGGCGGCGACATCAGCGTCGTCGCCGGTGTGTTCATCCTGGAGGCCCTTTACCTGTTGTCCGTCGGGCCCCTCCAGCGCCGCTTCCCCGGCTCCTCGGAGGTGAGCACCCGGAAGATAGTCTTTTTCTCCATTGGGCTGTGGTCCATATTCTTCGCCCTCTACTCCCCGCTGGACCAGCTCAGCGATCACTACCTGTTCAGCGCCCACATGGTCCAGCATCTGCTCCTGGTGCTGGTGGGCCCTCCCCTTATGCTGCTGGGAACCCCGGGCTGGATGCTGAGGCCCCTGCTCGGCATCCCCGGCGTCTTTGGTCTCGGCAGGGTGTTGACCTTTCCCGTGCT
>JAAXHX010000103.1 GCA_012270635.1 Dehalococcoidia bacterium
GGCATCGTACAGGGCGCCGTCGACCCCCACGAGCGTATCAGGGCGCTGGACGAAGACGGCATAGACGTCGCCGTCCTGTACCCGTCCCTCGGGCTTAGCTGGCAGGCCGAGTGCCGCCGGGCGGACGTCGCCGAGGCGTACTGTCGGGCCTACAACGACTGGCTCTTCGACTTCTGCCGGCCCTACCCCGAGCGCCTGATACCTGTGGCCATGATCTCCATGATCGAAGTGGAGGGCGCCGTGGCCGAGTTGGCTCGGGTGGGAGGACTCGGGGCGAGGGGCATGATGCTGAGTGCCAACTCGGTGAACGGCCGGCCCTACGGGGACGTCTACTTCGACCCGTTCTGGGCCGAGGCCCAGGGCCAAGGGATTCCCATCGGCATTCACGTGGTCGGCGACCCGCATTTCCCCGGCAGCCACCTCTACCCCACCCCCGGGGCCCCGGCCTACCCACCGACCCCCTGGTGGTTCACCAACATGATGGCCCCCGGAAACGTGATAATCGCCTTCACCACCCTCTTCGAGGGCGGGGTATTCGACCGGTTCCCCCGCCTGAAGGTGGCCGTGCTGGAGAGCGGCTCTGGCTGGATCGCCTGGTGGCTGGAGCGGATGGACCACACCTACGAGCAGTTCCACTTCACCACCCCTATGCGGCGCATGCCCAGCGAATATTTTCAAGACCAGTGCTGGATCTCCATGGACCCCGACGAGGAGACCGCGCTGCCCATGATCGAAAGGCTCCGCGCTGACCGGTTCGTCTGGGCATCCGACTACCCCCACTCCGAAGGCCATTCCGACCCCGTCAGGACTCTAAAACAGACCCTCAGCCCCCTCCCGGAATCCGACCAGGCCAAGGTCCTGGGAGAAAACGCCGTTCGGCTTTACAATCTCTGAGGCATCGACGCCCCACAAGGAGAATAGACATGGACTTGCACCTGACCGAAGAACAGACCGCATTCCGCCAGGAGGTTAGAGACTTCCTGGACAAGGAGCTGCCCTCCGACTGGATCGGCGGGCCCATATCCTTCGCCCACGTCGACCAGGGCACGGAGATGAAGTGGCGGAAGATGCTGGCCGAAAAGGGCTGGAACACCATGGGCTGGCCCAAGGAATACGGCGGCCAGGGCGCATCCCCCATGACCCAGTTGATCTTCAACGAGGAGTGGAACTACCGCGGCGCCCCGGGCCTCGACACCTTCGGCCTCGAGCTCCTGGGCCCGACCCTCATGGTCCACGGCACGGAGGAGCAGAAGAGGGCGTACCTGGGAGACATAGCCAGGGGCGAGGTGGTGTGGTGCCAGGGGTTCAGCGAGCCGGGCTCGGGGTCAGACCTGGCGTCGCTGCAGACTCGGGCCGTCGAAGACGGCGACGACTATGTGATCAACGGCCAGAAGATATGGTCTAGCTACGCCCAGTACGCCGACCACATGTTCCTCCTGGCACGCACGGACCCCGACGCCGTCAAGCATCGGGGCATCACCTTTTTCCTGATGGACATGAACGCGCCCGGCATCACCGTCCGGCCCATCCAGGAGATGAGCGGCGAGAGTTCCTTTAACGAAGAGTTCTTCGACAACGTTCGGGTGCCGAAGCAGAACGTGCTGGGCGAGGTGAACCGGGGCTGGTACGTGGCCATGACCCTGCTGGACTTCGAAAGGACGGGGATAAACCACCCCGCCGGGGGCAGGCGCATCCTAGACCTTCTGGTCAACTATGCCAACGAGACCACCGTGAACGGCAAGACCCTCGCCGCCGACCCCCGGGTCCGACACAAGCTGGCCGACGTGGCCGTGGCCTTGGAGACCTCCCGGATGCTGGCCTACCGCATCGCCTGGATGCAGGGCGAGGGCCTGGTCCCCAACATGGAAGCCTCGATACTCAGGCTGCTGAGCACCCAGACGTCGCAGCTGCTGGCCCGGGTGGGGATGGAGGTGATGGGGTTGAAGGGCCAGCTGGAGCAGGGGTCCAAGTACGCAGAGTTGCAGGGGTTCATATCGAACCAGTACCTGTTCTCGGTGCCCTACACCATCGAATCGGGCTCCCAGGAGATCCAGCGCAACGTGGTCGCCACCCGGGGCCTCGGCCTCCCGAGGGGGTCTTAGGTATTATAGGCCTCGCTCAGGTTGGACAGGGTGATGGAGAATGTTCAGGTGCTGGGCGTAGGTGCGTTGCTTGCTCTTGAGGTCCAGTGTAGGCACGGTTTTCCCTCTCGGCGGGGAGGCTGAGCAATGGGCTTATCTCTGTCAAGTATGTCCCATTTTGACTTTGATAGGACAAGCAGATTCGGTAGACTGTGAATTTGAGAGTCGGGAGTAACCCTTAGCGAGGGTTGCGATTGGCTCTTTCTCCATCCACGTAACAGGGAGCTTTACCTAAGATTATCCAGATGAAGTTATTTGACGAATTTAACCGTACTGATTCAATCTACCAAGGGCGCACTGAGCAAGGCTTTGAGTTCCTGAACCGCTCGGCTGCCCCCCACTTTCAAGCTATCCGGCAGGGAGTTGAGGTATGGTTTACCAGAGTTTCCAACGAAAAGAAGCCAGATATTCGCGGTAGATTCCGAGGAGATGACGGGCCTCACTCAGGAGTGCTTCTTGAGCTAATCACTCACGGATTCCTTAATGCCATAGGAACCGACGTTAAAATGGAACCTGACCTAAATGGACTAACACCTGACTTTGAAGCAACTGTTGATGGCATAAGGGTTTTTTTCGAATGCACAGTAGTGCAATCGTCCGGGTCTAATCTAAGTGCGGACAAGAACGAAGCCATCATTAAGAAATCCATCAATTCTATAGATACGGGTCGGTTTAGATTATGGATAGAATTTCGAAGTCACGGACCAAAGTCACCCCCAACAAAGCCATTGAAGAAATGCATCAAGAGTTGGGTGGATGCTCTAGACCCAGACGTGGAAATTTTAAGAATAAAACAGGGTGGCACGTTAGAGGAGCAAGAATGGCAATGTGAAGGTTGGAAAATCCATATTAAGGCTGTCCCTCTGAATACTGGCTCCACTAAAGGAAAAGACCATAGATCGATAGGTGTGGAATTTTCTACCGGAATTTTGGACACAGATCAACGGATCCTTCATGCACTAGATAAGAAATCAAGCAAGTACAAGATTTCCAATCAGCCATACGTTCTCGTGCTTTCTCACAATCTAAAACGAGCCAACATAGAACTTTCTGACATGTGGGAAAATAGCGTGATGGATGCTCTATTTGGACATAGACAATATGTAATACCTCGTGATTGTCATTTATCTGTAACACCAGGCAGAGAAGAGCCAAGTTTTGATGGGTTCTTTGGATCTCCAGAGAAACCAGAAAACCGTAGGGTTTCAGCAATATTATTCAAGCGTGAGTTGACTCTAACGAACCCCTCTACGGGGGACAGCGAAGATAGGCTGCCTCCATGGGTCCTTTACCACCATCCTTGGGCTGAGTGTCCATTGCCCCGCGGCCTGTTTCCATTTGCTGCTGACGTGGATGTGACCAAAACACCCCATATTGTCGACTCCATATATACCCTAAAGGAACTCTTGGGCCTTCCTGATATTGCGATAGATAAATACCCACTGAAGGGTGGGATGTGGAAAGCGTTAGTGGGTTAAAGCCTGGAGTAGCAAAAGCCGTATTCCCCCGTTTGCCCCGCCCGGCCCCTTCCGCATAGAATGGCCTTATAGCCGTTCTCGGGCCCCGGGGCCCGACGCAAAGGAGCCGTCATGGATTTCGCACTCACCGCCGAGGAAGTGGCCTTTCGGAAAGAGCTGACCGATTTCCTGGAAAATGAGATGCCCGAAGGTTGGGACGACCCCCAGCCTGATATTTACGCCGTCGGTAGGCAGGAGATGGAGATGCGCCGCAAATTCGGCGATAAGGGCTGGCGCACCATGGCTTGGCCCAAAGAATACGGCGGTCGGGACGCCTCGCCGGTAATGCAGCTCATCTTCAAGGAGATGTGCAGCTACCGGGGCGCAACAAAGGTCGAGGACCAGGGTCTCCACTTCGTCGGGCCCACCATCATCCTTCACGGGACGGAGGAGCAGAAGGTCGAGCACCTGAACCGCATATCCAGCGGCGAGGCCTTCTGGTGCCAGGGCTTCAGCGAGCCCGAGGCCGGGTCAGACCTGGCGGGCCTGCAGACCCGGGCCGTCGAGGATGGCGACGACTACGTCATCAACGGGCGCAAGATCTGGACCAGCTATGCGCACCTGGCCACCTGGATGCACATCCTCACCCGCACGGACCCCGACGCCACCAAGCACCGGGGCATCACCTACTTCCTGCTGGACATGAACACGCGGGGCATCTCCATCCGGCCCCTGATCACCATGGCGGGACACCACCACTTCAACGAGGTCACCTTCGACAACGTCCGCGTGCCGAAGAAGAACATGCTGGGCGAAAAGAACCGGGGCTGGTACGTTGCCATGTCGGCGCTGGACTACGAAAGGTCGGGCATCGAGTACCCGGCCCAGGCCAAGCGGGTGCTGGAAGACGTGACCCACTACGCCCAGGAGACCAAGGTCAACGGCAAGACCCTGATCGAGCAACCGGGGGTCGTGGGCAAGCTGGCCGAGTGCGCCATCGACATCGAAGTGAGCCGGCTGCTGTGCTACCGCATCGCCTGGATGCAGGGCGCGAACCTCGTCCCGAACCACGAGGCCTCCATAGGCAAGCTGTACGGGTCGGAGATGTGGCTGCGGGTGGCGAACACTCTCACCCACATCCTGGGGCTCGGGAGCCAGCTCGCCGAGGGGTCCAAGTACGCGATCCTGGAGGGCGTCGTCCCGGACTTCTATCTGAACGTCGTGGCCGGGGCCATCTACTCGGGCACCTCGGAAGTGCAGAGGGGGATCATCGCGCGTCGGGGCCTGGGGCTGCCTCGGGGGACGTAGATTTGACCGTCGTCGAGCCAGAGATGAAGAATGAGGCGTGAAGAGCACGCGAATCTGGCACGGGCGCTCCTGGAAGCATCGGACAGGAATTTCGCTTCCGGCGACCGAGTCCAGGGATCTGAGGAACTGTGGGGGGCCGCAACTCACGCCGTGATGGCCGTCGTCACGCAGCTGAAATGGGAATGGGAACTAGAGGAAATCTTGAAAGAGGCGGTAATCAAGTTGGTCGGCCAGACGGGCGAACCGTTTCTGGAAGTCGGGGTCGACGCTGCGGTGAAGTTCCACCAAAATTTCTACGACGACGAGATGAAGGACTATGAAATCAAGGTCGAATGTCCGAAGGTACACCGATTCGTGAATATGGCGTTGCCTATGATGAAAGCAACCGGGTCGAAAGCATGACGAATCACGAGGCGCACGGACAAATCGCCCTTAGATTCCTGTCGGATTCCGATAGAGAATTCGATGAAGAAGACCATCTCCAGGCTTCGGAGAAGCTGTGGGGCGCAGCCGCCCACGCCGTTATGGCCCTAGCTATTGATCGGGAGTGGGGTGAATGCCGGACTCATAGAGAGCTGAAGAACGCGGTAAAACGTCTCGCAACGGAACTGGATGACGACTCGTTCCGCGCGGGATTCCTAGCCGCCGAGAAATTCCATAAGAACTTCTACCACGATGAGATGGAGGACTTCGAAATTGAAAACGATCGTCCGACAGTCCACCTTTTCGTGGATAAGACGCTGGCCTTGGCAAACGGGTCGAGGTGACAGAGATTATGACTATTTCTTAACCCAACACCGGAGGGAACAACTTTGAGGGGCCGAGTCCTTAGATACTCCGTACAGGAGAACGCCGGGGTCATATCCGGCGACGACGGCAGACGCTACACCTTCGAAGGGCCCCAGTGGCGGGAGCAGGCATCGCCTAGCCAGGAAATGCAAGTAGATTTTAAAGTCGGGCAGGAGCCAAATCGAGCAGAGGATGTATATGT
>JAAXHX010000104.1:0-4595 GCA_012270635.1 Dehalococcoidia bacterium
GCGTAGGTGTAGTTCCGGTAGTCGGCGCCCTCGTCCAGGAAGCGCTGTCCCTCGGAGTTCACGACGATGCCCAACGGGTAGGAATGCTTCTGGAACAGGTCGGCCACGTTGCGGTCTCCGAAGGCGGGGGCGTTCAGGTCCCATGCTACGGCATGGCAGGAGCTCCAGTGGCCGTAGGGTTGTGCCCCGGCGTCCAGGGCCATCCGTATCCCGTCGCCCGTGTTGAAACGGGTGCCGCGCACCTTGGCCAACTCCCATCCGGGCCCTAAGTACCGGGTGCGCATCTCCGGGTTGGACTCGAAGCCCCCGCAGGCCAGCACAACTGCCCCTGCCGCGAAGTCCCGGCGCCCTTCCGGTGTGCGGGCCGAGATGCCCTTTACCCGCCCAGAGTCGTCGGTCAGAAGACCCGCAACCTTGGCCCCATATACGATATCCACACCCCGGGCCTGGGCGGCCTCGAACAGCCCGTCCACCAGGCCCTTTCCCCCGCCCACGGCCTCCATGATGAGACTTCCGTAGAAGCGCTGCTTCCCCCCGACCTCGAAGGACTGGCGTCCGTACATCAGGACCCAGCGCAGGCCCTGTTCCCGCATCCAGTGGACCGTCGGGCGGGCGCGGGTGACCAGGGTCTGGAGGAGGTCGGCATCCGACAATCCCTCGGTGACCCGCATGATGTCTTCGTACATGCGGGACTGGGGATAGACGCCGATTTCGATGGAGCCGGCTTCTTCGTCGTTCATCTCGGGGATGAGGGTCCGGATGTCTTCCAGCCCTTCGTAGGGGAACCGGAAGCCGCCGCCGGTGAAGTAGGAGTTGCCGCCGCGCAGGTGCTCGGGGGCCTTCTCCAGCACCAGGACCCGGACCCCGTGCTCCCGGGCCGACAGGGCCGCGCAGAGGGCTGCGTTCCCTGCTCCCACCACGAGTACGTCGGCTGCTCTCAAGGAATCCCTCCCGTATGTATCACTACGCCGCCCCGAGGGCCGGAGCGGCGCGGCAATTGATGTTTTGAAGCCCAGGGGCTACTGTCTCGGCAGGCCCAGGCCCCGGGTGGCGATGATGTTGCGCTGGATCTCCGACGTGCCGCTCTGGATGGTGTCGGACACGCTCTTCAGGTAGTTGTTCTCCACCCAACCGTGCAAGGGGGTACGGGGCGAGGATGGGGTGAGCTGACCGTAGAGGCCGAGGATGCGCATGGCCATCTGCATGATCTTCTGCTCGACTTCCGTCCCGAAGCTCTTGCCCATTGAGGCTTCTTTGTTGGGCACTTCATTCTTGCTCTGGATGTAGGCGATCTGGTAGGAGAGCATGTAGGAGACTTCCACGTTGACGGCCATCTCCGTGATGGTGTTGCGGACCACGGGCAGGTCCATGAGGGTCTTGCCGTTGTAGCGAGTCTCGGAGGCGAACTTGCGGGTCTCGTCCAGGGCCCGTCGGGCGACGGCGGCATACTCCACCCCCGAGCGTTCGAAGTCCAGCAGCGTCATCCCCGCGTACCAGCCCCGGTTGACCTCCGCAACCACGTTGCCCTTGGGCACCCGGACGTTGTCAAAAAATGTCTCGTTGAAGTGGTGGCCGCCCGTCATGTCGACGATGGGCCGGACGGAGACGCCGGGTGTCTTCATGTCGGCTAGGAACATGGTGATGCCCCGGTGCTTGGGGGCGTTGGGGTCGGTGCGGGCCAGGAGGAGGATCCAGTCGGCGACGTGGGCCTGTGAGGTCCAGATTTTCTGCCCGTTGATGACCCACTCGTCGCCTTCGAGGACGGCGCGGGTCTGAAGGGATGCGAGGTCCGACCCCGACTCGGGCTCCGAGTATCCCTGCGCCCAGACGACTTCGCCCCGGGCGATCCCCCCGATGTGCTCCTTCTTCTGCTCCTCGGTCCCGTGGACCATGATGGCCGGGCCGATGTAGCCGATGCCCTCACCGTCGCGGCCGGGGGCGTGGGCGTAGGACCATTCGTCGGTGAAGATGACCTGCTGCATCACAGTGGCTGCGGAGCCGCCGTACTCTTTCGGCCAGGACAGCGCGAGCCAGCCCTTGTCGGCCAGCTTCTTGCGCATGGTCATCTCCTCGGCCCATGCCTCTTCGCTGCCGGGCACGAGGTTGTGGTCTTCTTTCCATTCGGCGGCCAGGAAGTCCTTGACCTCCTGCCGGAATGCCTGCTCTTCGGGGGTGAATTCGAACCGCATGTATCTCCTCCTCGCTCTCGGAACCCGACCCCATCATAGCGGCATGGGACAGGTGGGACAAGTCTTGACCTCAAAAAGGCGTGGATTTTCGGGGCCTTGTGACTCGCACTAAGAGGTATCGGGGAGTATGATTCGCGGCAGCTTGAACATGACCCGTGCGGTTGGCCTCTAGTGTCGACGGAAAGTTGGTAAACGGCTATGTCCGCAGTGATAATTGATGGCCGCCGGATAGCCGAAACCGTCCGCTTGGGCGTCAAGTACGCCGTCGAGGAGATGAGATCCCAGACGGGCGTGGTGCCGGGCCTGGCGGTCGTGCTGGTGGAGGGTGACGCCCCCTCGGCGAGATACGTGGCGGCCAAGGAGAGGGCGGCCAGGGAGTCGGGCATCTACTCCCAGACCTTCAGGCTTCCCGGCAGCGTGACCGAAGAAGATCTCCTGGAAACCATAGACCGTTTGAACCGGGATGACAGGTTCCACGGCATCCTCGTCCAGTTCCCCCTACCCGACGGCATAGAAATGCTGAATGTCATCAACACCGTGGACCCCCTGAAGGACATCGAGGGCCTGCACCCCCTGGACGTGGGCTGGCTGCTTGCCGGAGAGCCCCGGTTCGTGCCGTGCACGCCGGCGGGAATCCACCGCATGCTGGTCTCGGTGGGACATCACCCGGAGGGCAAGCACGTGGTGGTGGTCGGGGGAAGCCTGATCGTGGGCCGACCCCTGGCGGCTTTGCTGCTCCAGGAGAAGCCCTGGGCCAACGCTACGGTGACTATATGCCATCTCGGGACCCGGGACCTGCCCGGCATCACCCGCATGGCCGACATCCTGGTGGTGGCGACGGGCAATCCCCAGGGCATCACCGGCGACATGGTTAGGCAGGGGGTGGTGGTGGTGGACGTGGGCATTCACGCCATAGCGGACCCGACGAAGAAAAGCGGGTACCGGCTGGTGGGAGACGTGGACTTCGACTCCGTGAGAGAGAAGGCCCAGGCGATAACGCCGGTGCCGGGCGGCGTGGGCGTAATGACGGTGGCGATGTTGATGGTCAACACCCTGAAGGCGGCGAGGCTGACGACGGACCCCGTCATGTCCCCCTTCAGGGTGGAAGACTACATGAACCTGCGCGCCGAGGTGTGAACCCCGGCCCGCCGATCCCTACCAGCCTATGCCGTAACCGTCCCGGCGCGGGTCGGCGGCCCCGAACAGGGCCCCCGTGGCAGGGTCCCGGCGAATCATCACCTCGCTGCCGGATGCTCCCCAGTCCGACAGGATTTCCAGCTCGTGCCCCTTGCCCTGGAGCCCCGCCCTGACCTCCTCCGAAAAACGTCCTTCCAGCTGTAGACGGTCCGCCATCTCCCGGGGCTCGGTGGACTCCGTCCGGTCCTGCATATGACGCCACCTGGGAGCCTCCACGGCCTCGCTGACATTCAGCCCGAAGTCCAGAACGTGGGTGATGACCTGCATGTTGGTCTGCACCTGGGTGTCGGCGCCCGGGGTGCCGCAAACCAGCACGAGTTCGCCATTCCTTGCCGCGTCATCCTCACCCTCGAAGACCATGACGGGATTCATGGTGTGCCTGACCCGACGGCCGGGCATGAGGCAGTTTATATGGTTAGGGTCCAGGTGCCAGTAGGTCATACGGTTGTTTAGCAGTATTCCCGTCCCGTCCACCACCACCCCCGACCCGAAGGCGCTCTGCTGGCTCTGCAGCTGGCTCACGGCATTGCCCCACCGGTCGACCACCACGAAGCAGGTGGTGTCTCCGCCCATGTCGGAGAAGGGGGCCTTTTGGGGAATGGGGTCTCGGGGGGCGGGTTCGTCCTGGTACAGGTAGGGGTTGCCGGCTGCGACCTTCGGGTTGACCTTCCAAGGGTCGATCAGGGATGCTCGCTCCCAGGCATACATCTTGGAGAGCAGGCCGTCCATAGGGATGTCCAGAAACTCGGGGTCGGCGACGTAGGCCTCGCGGTCGGCAAAGGCCAGCTTCTTGGCCTCGACCATCACGTGAACGGCCTCCGCAGTGTTGCACCCGAGCCCCTGTATGTCGAACTGCTCGATTATATTCAGCTCCTGCAGGAGCACGTGTCCGCTAGAGTTGGGCGGCGCCTCGAAGACGGTGTGGCCGTGGTAGGTGGTGGATATCGGGTCCTGCCATTCGCCGTGGAAACGTCCCAGGTCTTCCAGGGACAGGAGCCCACCGTTCAACCGGTTGTAGCGGACGATGGCCTCGGCAATCTCGCCGCGGTAGAAGACGTCTGCCCCGCCCTCGGCGATCCTTTCGAAGGTTTCGGCGAGGTCACGCTGGTAGAGAATCTCCCCGGGCCCCAGGGCCCGACCCCCCGGCGCGAATATCCGACCGGAAACCGGGTGCTCGCACAGGAACGGGTCGCCGGCAATGTCCCCCGC
>JAAXHX010000104.1:4671-12929 GCA_012270635.1 Dehalococcoidia bacterium
TTCTCGTGAGCGGCGAGCCAGGCGTCCAGGATGCCGGGGACGGAGACGGATAGAAGGCCTTTTTCGGGGATGCCGGTGTCGGCGTAGCCCTCACGGGTCGCGGCCAGGGGGGCGGGGCCCGTGCCGTTGGCGACCTCGATCTTGGCCAAGTCTCGGCGGTACACCATTATGAAACCGTCCCCCCCGATGCCCGACATCTGCGGCTCCACGACGTTGACCGCTGCGGCCACGGCGATGGCCGCGTCCACCGCGTTCCCGCCCTGCTGGAGGATGAAAATGCCGGCCTGGGAGGCCAGCGGGTGGCCGGAGGCAACCATCCCGTTCCTGCCCATGATATCGGGCCTGTTCGCTTCAAAATGTACGCCGTGGGGTGAACTGGGCATGGCGGCCTCCTGCAGGGGCAAGGGTTGAGGGGGATTATAGCGGATGCCTTCTTTTCCCACCTGAACCCTGTCCTTCCCAGTTACCCCCACCTCCCAGCTCATACTTCGACAGGCTCAGCACGAGCGGCCCCACCCACCCTCGGATGGATTCCGGCTCGGGGGTCGGAATGACGGGGAGGAGCCACCCTAAAGCCATGCCTCTCCCCGCTCATACTTCGACAGGCTCAGCACGAGCGGCCCCACCCCGTTCACCCTGCTCCTGCTAGTGGAGACTCCCACTCACCCCGCTCACCCTGAGCCTGTCGAAGGGTCGAGCGGAGGGCTGTACCATACCCTCGGCCATTCCTCACTCCCCTGTCATGGCCTGCACTCAATCAAATCTCCCGCATGGCGTGTGCGAGTCCCCTTCAATTGCATCCCCTCACCATAGGGGCTAGACTGCCAGGACAGAGGCAGCTTTCAAGGAAGGCGGGTGAATAGCAGTGCAGCTTCCCTTTGGAGTCATAGACGCGGACGGACACATCATCGAGGACCAGGCCCGTATCAGGGAGTACCTGCCGGAGCCCTACAACGGGTTCCTGCTGGACAACCTCCCCGACTCCCAGGGGCGGGTCGGGCATGGGGCGGCGCTCACCAACCGGGCCTTCGCAGACTCCACCCTTGGGGGGAGGATGGGGGGCATCGGGCCGACGGGCTACCCCTTCCCGAACGATTGGCTCGAAGCCCTGGAATGGGGCGGCATGGAGATGACTTTCCTATTCCCGACCGTCCTCCTCACCTACGGCACCATCTGGGACCCCGACTACCTGAACGCCATCACCGTCGCTTACAATCGCTGGGTCGCCGACGAATGGCTCAGCGTCAGCCCCAGGCTGAAGGCCGTGTCCCTGATGCCCTTGAGCGACGTCAATGCGGGCATCAAGGAACTGCGCAGGACGATAACGGAGTCCGGGTTCTCCGGGGTGATGCTCCCGGCAGTCGGGTTCGGGGGGTACGGTGAGCGGAAGTTCGACCCCTTCTTCGAAGAGGCCCAGTCCCTCGGTTGCCTGGTGGCGGTGCACGGCAACACCGCCGAATACATGAAATACACCAAGTTCATCCAACGCCACACCACCGCGTTCCCCATCTCCAACATGCTTCAGTCGGTGCACATGGTCTACGGCGGGGTGTTCGAGCGGTTCCCGGACCTGAAGATCGGGTACCTGGAGACGGGGTGCACCTGGGTGCCCTTCTTCCTGGACAGGATGGACGAGGAATGGGAGAAGCGGGGCTGGCTCGAAACCCCCGAGTGCACCCGCAAACCCAGCGAGTACCTGAAGAGCGACAGGGTGTGGTTCCACGCCGAGCCCAGCGAGACCCTCGTCCCCCAGGTTGTCGACATCCTCGGCGAGGGCGCCCTCTTCTACGCCTCCGACTGGCCCCACTGGGACAACGAATACCCGGAGAACGTCGCCCACTTCTGGAACCGGGACGACCTCTCGGAGGGGGTCAAGCGCAAGATTTTGCGGGACAACTGCCTCGCCATGTACGGGGTGAACGGGGCTTAGCCCCTTGGCTCACCCACCCGCGCGCAGTTTATCCAATATCCACTGCTTGAACTTGTGGGGATAATCCGCCACGCGGAGTAGTCCGTCGGAGGTGGAAAGCCCGATAGAGTATGGGGAACGCCCCAAGCCATTCCTGCCGGATGCGCAAGCAATTCTTATGCGGTCCCGTTCTCCAGCACCCGAACGAAATCGGCGTTCTTGCCCACGTGCCGGACCAGGGTTTTAGCCGGACCTGTTCCAGGGATTAGGTAAGCCGCGAAGGGTAAACGTTGCGACGAGTCCGATGGCTCCGAAAAAGACGAGCAGGAAAGCCAACTCATTGCCGAATCCGGGGTTGACGGGGGGGTCTATGCCTTCAACCCGCTCCGGCAGGGGATCAAGCAAAAATCCATTGAATGATATAACGGCCCCGGCGATTATCATCACGGCGAATATTATTAGAAGCGCCCTCACCATTACTTCCCCCTTTTCGGTGTATTCATCCCACCTGCACGGGATGTTAAAGGCTATGGGTATCCGTGTCAAATTCCCTACTCCCGACACCTTGTCTTGCTAGCCTACCCCCAGCTTCTCCAGGATCCAGCGATTGAACTTGTAGGGCAGATGCTCCTGAGCGGAGTAGACCCCTTGCCGGTGCGCCCGAGACCTGATCGCCTTCTGCACCTCTTCGCAGATGTCGTAGTCCTGCTTCAGCACCCGGTCCAGGAACCCGACCGTGTCGCTGGGGTCGAAGCCCGGGGCCTCTATCACGGACTGCTCGAAGAGCCAGTCCACGGTGAGACGGCAGGCGGTGGGGGAGACGGGCCACTTGTAGAAGGCGAAGACCTGGTCGGGGAGGAGGCCCAGGAAGAGGTTGGGGTAGATGGTGACGCTGCGGAACTTGCCCACGTCCTCCCCGGACAGCGTGCCGATGACGGGCCGGGCCCCGAAACCCGTGTCCGAATAGGTCGTCGCACCTTCAATTAAGGGCGCCCCGTCCCGTGCCTCCTGCCCGATGACGCCGTTCCTGAAGGTCGGGTGGATTTCGCAGAGCTCCGGGTGGACGCCGGGGCAGTGGTAGCACTCGACGTTGTTTTCCAGGACCAGCTTCCAGTTCGCCTCGATGTCGTAGACGTTGCGGTGGCCGATCCTGAGGCCGGAGAGGCTGTACTTCGGGAGATTGTCGGCCAGGAGGCCTAGATCGGGTTCGAAGGGCTCGGGGTTGGGGGAGAGATTGAGGAAAATGAAGCCCTCCCAGAGGTGCACCGAGACGGGGTAGAGGGACAGGGGGTCGCCGTTCAACGTGGGCCGGGATGCCATGTTGGGCGTGGCGATCAGCTCGCCGTCCAGGTTGTAGGTCCAGCCGTGGTAACGGCAGGTGAAGGCCCCGCCCCCCACCCTCCCCGACTCCTCGGAGCAGATGCGGTTGCCCCGGTGCCGACACACGTTGTAGAAGGCCTTGATCTCCCCGCTCTTCGTCCTGACTACGACTATGCTCTCGTCGGCGACGTCCCGGAGGATGTAGTCGCCCGGGTTGGGAATCTCCTCGACGCGGGCCGCCGCGACCCACGAGTCGTAGAAGACGCGCTCCTTCTCCCGTTCGAAGATGTCAGGGTCGTAGTAGTAGCGGCTCGGGAGGGTGCGGTTGAGGGCCGATGATGCCGTAAGCTCTGCAACCATGGCGCTGCTCCTATCCGATAATAGGGTCTCTGCGAAATAGCGTTGCGGTTTGGGCGCTATTTTACATTGGCGGCGATGGCGGGACGACGCCTGTCCCCGTGGCAGCTTTCGAGGGCCTTGGCGACCCTGAGCAGCGTGTGCTCGTCGAAGTGCCGGGCCACGAGCTGCACGCCTATGGGCAGTCCCTCGCCGCTCCAGCCGAAGGGGACGTTCATGGCGGGGGAGCCGGTGAGGTCCCAGGGCACCGTGGCCCGAAGGCTGTGCCTCGCGCCCATGGTCTCGCCGCCGATTACGAACTCCTCCCGGCCCGCCCGGTACGCGGGCATGGGGACCGTGGGGCACAGGAAGATGTCGTAGCGGGTGAAATACTCGCCGACCTCCCACTTCAGGGACTCCCAGTCGAAGCTGGCGCTCAGGTACTCCTCAAAGGTCTTGTCCGGGGCGTCGACATATCGCTTCCGCAATAGTGGCGTTAGCTCCGACTCCCGTCCCCTGATTACCTCCGACAGGTAGGCCTTCCCCTCGACGACGTATACCGCGGACGATATCACCCCTCCGTCCCTGGTCCCGAGTCCCGGAATCTCCACCGGCTCCACCTCCAGGCCCAGGCCCGACAGCGCTTCCGCGGCGCTGGCGACCACCTGCTGCACCTGCTCTTCCACCGCCGTGCCGCCCGTCGGGCTCCACCCTACCCGCAGCTTGGGCAGCGGGCCGTCCAGGTCGGTGTAGTCGGGGACGGGGACGGGCGGGGCGTAGATGTCCTCGCCGTCGGGCCCGGCCATGATGGACAGCTCCAGGGCTACGTCCTGGACGTTGCGGGCCATGGGCCCGACATGGATGGCCCGGAACAGGGTCTGGGGCACGACCCGCGTGTAGGGCACCCGTCCTAGCGTGGGCTTGAGGCCCGCAAGCCCACAGAAGCTGGACGGCTGCCGTATCGAACCCCCGAGGTCGGTGCCGACGCCCATCGGGGACATTCCCGTGGCTAGGGAAGCGGCCTCGCCCCCGCTGGAGCCGCCGGGCGTGTATCCCAGCTTCCACGGGTTCTGGGTTGGCCCGAAGAGCAGGTTGTCGGTCTCCCACCAGAGGGCGAACTCGGGCAAGTTGGTCTTGCCCAGGAGGATGCCGCCCGCGCCCTTCAGCCGCTCGTAGACCGTCGAGTCCCGGGTGGAGACGTTGTCCGCCAGAATCTTCGAACCCTGGGTGGCCCGTAGCCCGGCCACTTCGACGCAGTCCTTCAGCGTGAACGGCACCCCATGAATGGGGCCGAGATCATCGCCGCGCGCGATGGCCGCATCGGCTTCCTTGGCCAGGGCCAGGGGGTCGGGGGCGAAGGTGACTATGGCGTTGAGGGTCGGGTTCAGGGCGTCGATGCGGTCCAAGTGGGCCTGCACCACCTCCTGGGAGGAGAAGGTCTTGTTCCGTATGCCCTCGGCAAGCTCAGCGGCCGGTAGCCAGCAGATGTCCTGGGTCATGGTCGGGCCTCCTGGGGGGTTGTGTTCCGCATGTCGGGTACAGAGTATTTTACACGGTGGTATTTGACAATTGGGAAAGAGTGGCGTTCAGAGCGTGGAGTAGTAATAATGAAGTCGAAGGGGTATGCAGAGTCGTGAGGGCATTGCATTGTGTATAGGGCCATAGCGTTATTGGGGGTCGTGCTGATAGTCGGGGTTGGCATCTTTCTGACGAAGGGCGTGGCTAGTGCAGAGCCCAAAGACTACGACTCTGACGGTGATGGACTAATTAGTAAATCTGAAGCTGTCCAGGCTTTCACCGACTACTTCGCCGACCACATTACCAAGGACAAGGTCCTGGAAGTCATTAAACGGTATTTTGCGTCGCCACAGCCTGAAGAGGACGTGACAGCGCCTGAATTGGTTGAAGTAACCCTGGACCGCTCCGAGATAGACGTTAGTCAGACGGCTAGGCAAATTATTGTTTATGCCCGAGTGAAAGATGATCAAGCGGGAGTCCCATATGTATCGTTAACCTTTAGCGGCCCGGTGGCGCCGCATGAAGTAAGCACGACGATGTATGTGCTTGCGAGTGGGACTCCCACGGATGGAGTGTACGTGGGAACGATAACCTTGCCCCGACTCAGCAAGTCCGGGACATGGCGTCTTGATTCCGTCCAGTTAGAAGACAAAGCCGGCAACCATATTTTGTACTCACTAGGTGAGCTTGTTAATCTTGGGTTGTCACCTTCGTTCGAAGTAATGTCACCTAAGGATGACCTGACACCCCCCGAGTTGCTTGAAATCTCTGTCAAGTCCCCTGAGGTGGACGTCAGTGCCGGGGCTCAAGAAATCACCGTCACTATACGGGCCACGGACAATTTAGAGCTGGGCGACATTGCGAGGGTGGACTTCAAAAGCCCATCCGGGGAGCAGAGAATATTGTTGCTTGCGCTTGAGCCGAGTGAAAGAATTTTGACTGTCAGAGAATACGTGGCCAAGAAACTTTTGCCCCAACACAGCGAATCCGGAACTTGGCGCACCTCCTTTACCCAGCTGCGAGACAGAGCTGGAAACTATCGAGATTATTTGCCTGAAGAACTAACGCAGCGGGGATTATCCGTATCTTTCGAAGTGGTGTCATCTAATCAGGACGTGACGCCTCCCGAGTTGCTTGACGTATCCGTTGAACCTTCCATGATAGACGTAACCGGTGGCGATGTGCGCATTACCGCTACCGCACAGGCAATCGATGATGTAAGTGGAATTGACTATATTATGATGGACTTTTGGAGTCCGTCAGCAAACCAGGACGCAACTGTATTTGTTAGACCGAGTCCGCAGGTGGGGACTGCTATGGATCGCGCATACTTGAAGGGAACAACGACTCTATCCCGATACAGTGAATCCGGGACATGGCGTCTTGGGTCTGTCCAAATACGTGACAAAGTTGGAAACGAACGACTTTACCCCTTGGAAGAGTTTAAGCGGCTTGAGCTATACCATACTTTTGAAGTGACGTCGATCGAGGGAGACTCAAACTATCCGGAGTTATATGGATTGACACTTTCCCATTCCGAGGTATACCTGGATGAAGGGGACGCATTTATTACTGTCGGTGTTCGAGCGACCGATGACTCATCGGGTATAGATTACGTGGAGGTAAGTTTTCTGGGACCAGCGAAGCAGTGGATAAGATCGGTGCTTACAGGTCCAATAACAGGGACCTCAACCGATGGAGAGTTTGTCGGGACGATATTTGTTCCACAACATCTCCCTTCCGGCATCTGGCGCATCCTCCTATCTTTAGTAGACAAAGCCGGAAATGGACTAAACTACTCTGGGGAGAATTTGGTGGAACTTGGGTTGCCCGAGTCCTTTGAGATACTGAAATAATGCCTCAATGCAAAGCCGCCGAGGACGCCGCCCCCTTCTCATTCACGAGGCTGCCGTCCGAGAAGCGGGCCAGGGAGAAGGGTTTTATCAGGTCGGGGGTCTGGCCGGTGTCGATGAGCTCGGCCATCATCTTGCCCGAAATAGGCGCGGCCTTGAAGCCGTAGGTGCCCCATCCGCAGTTGAGCAGAAACCCATCCAGTCCCGACACCGGCCCCATGATGGGAGCGTAGTCGGGGGTCATGTCGCAGATGCCGGTCCACTGGCGGAGGATGTTCACGTCCTTCAGGAAGGGGAACATCCGCAATGCCCCGGCGGAAAGCTCCTCCATCATGGGGAAGGTGGACTTGAGGGAGTAGCTGGTGTAGTGGTCCACGGCCCCGCCGATGACCAGTTCGCCGCGGTCGGTCTGGTAGACGTAGACGTGGAAGCTGGTGGAGGAGACCCCGAGCTGGAAGATCGGCTTCAGGGGCTCAGTGACCATGGCCTGCAGGGGGTGGGTGACCATGGGAAGGTCCAGTCCGACCATCGCCGCGATGGTCGAGCTCCAGGCGGCGGTGCAGTTCACGACGAGGTCGGTCTGTATCGGGCCCCGGTTGGTCTCGACGCCCGTGACCCGGCCATTGCTCCGGTTTATTCCCGTGATCTCGGTGAAGGGATGAATCTCGGCGCCCCGGCGGTCGGCGGCCCGGGCGTAAGCCCAGATGACGGCGTCGTGGCGGATGACCCCGCCGGGCGGATGGTACAGCGCGGCGAGCACCGGCAGGTCTTTGCCTTGGCGCATGTCGAGGACCGGGACCATCTCCCGGATGTCGTCGGGGCCGATGATCCTGCTGTCCACGCCGAGGACCGCATTGGCGTCGGCGCGGAGGCGGAGGGCGTAGATGGAGGACTCGGTGTGGGCCAGTTCCAGCCGCCCCATCTGGCTGAACAGCAGGTTGTAGCCCAGGTCCTGGGAGAGGTCCTCGTAGAGCTTGACGCTTTCGTGGAAGAAGGGGATGCCCTCCGGGGTGACGTAGTTGGCCCGGATGATGGCCGTGGACCGGGCGCTGGCCCCACCCCCGAGGTATCCCTTGTCCAGCACGGCGACGTTGGTGATGCCCCTCTGCCCCAGATAGTAGGCGATGGCGAGCCCGTGCACCCCGGCCCCGGCTATGACGACGTCGTAGCGGGGCTTGAGCGTCGGGTCTCGCCACATCCGCTCTTTTTTGAACAGCTGAAACATCAGAGGGGCACGACCCGAAGGCTCCTTTCCCGGGCGGTGAGGGACTCCCAACCGGTCTCGGTGACTAGGACGGTTTCGCTGAACCCGACTCCCCGCT
>JAAXHX010000105.1 GCA_012270635.1 Dehalococcoidia bacterium
CTGAAACAGGACGAGGGCAACGAGACGATACGGGAGATCGGCAAGGCGATCCAGGAAGGGGCGATGGCGTTTCTCAAGCGCGAGTACGCGGTGCTCGGGACGTTCAGCCTGATCATATTCGCCGTCCTGTGGATATTCATAGACGCCGACGTGCTAGACCGGATTGCCGGGGATGCCCGCTCCCTGCCGGCGACGGCGATCTCCTACCTGGCGGGGGCGGTGGCCTCCGGGATGGCGGGGTTCGTGGGGATGAACGTGGCGGTGCGGTCCAACACGAGGACGACGGCCAAGGCGCAGCAAGGGCTTGGCCCCGCGCTGCGGGTGGCGTTTTCGGGTGGGGCGGTGATGGGCATAACGGTGGTCGGGATTGGGCTCATAGGGGTCACGGCGCTGTACTGGGTGTTCAAAGACCCGTTCATCGTGGCGGGATTCGGGTTTGGGGCCTCGTCTGTGGCGCTGTTCGCCCGAGTTGGCGGCGGCATATACACCAAGGCGGCGGACGTGGGCGCGGACCTGGTGGGCAAGGTAGAGGCGGGGATCCCGGAGGATGACCCCCGGAACCCGGCGACCATCGCCGACAACGTGGGGGACAACGTGGGCGACGTGGCGGGGATGGGGGCGGACCTGTTCGAGTCCTACGTCGGCTCCCTGATAGCCACGCTGTCCCTGGCGACGACAGCGGCCGTACTGGTCGGACACACCAGCGATTTCGATTCCAACGGATTCATTCTGCCGCTCCTGGTGGCGGCGATAGGGATATTCGCGTCGGTGCTGGGGACGTTCCTGGTGCGCACCGGGGAGGGCGCGGGTATGGGGAGGCTGCTGTGGGCCCTGCGGACGGGAATCTTCACGTCGGGGGGGCTGGTGCTGGTCGGGACGGGGCTGGCGGTGTCGGCCCTAGGCATGGACTTCAACCTGTTCTGGGTGGTGCTGGTAGGCCTCGTCACGGGGCAGGTGATAGGCACGGCCACCGAGGTCTTTACCTCATACGAGTACCCATTTACGAGAGCGGTATCGAAGCAGGCCTTAACGGGGCCGGCGACGGTAATAATCGCGGGGATGGGGCTGGGGATGTTCAGCGCCGTCATCCCCATCGTCTCGATTGTAGTGGCGATCTGGCTGGCGAACTGGCTGGCCGGGGTCTACGGGATAGCGTTGGCCGCGGTGGGAATGCTCTCCACGCTGGGGATCACGCTGGCCACCGACGCCTACGGCCCGGTGGCGGACAACGCGGGAGGCATAGCCGAGCAGGCAGGCCTGCCGCCGGAAGTGCGGGAGAGGACGGACTCGCTGGACTCGCTGGGTAACACCACGGCGGCCACGGGCAAGGGGTTCGCCATAGGGTCGGCGGTGCTGACCTCCCTGGCGCTGATGGTGACTTACGCGCAGGCGGTCGACATCCAGATAATCGACCTGCTGGAGGACACATCGAGCACGCTTATCGGGTTGATAGTTGGGGGCCTGATGCCGTTCCTGTTCTCGGCGCTGACGCTGCAGGCCGTGGGTAGAGCGGCGAATGCCATGGTGAACGAGGTGAGGAGACAGTTCCGGGAGATTGCGGGCATCATGGAAGGCACGGCGCGGCCCGAATACGGGAGAGCCGTGGCAATCAGCACCCAGGGGGCCATCAAGGAGATGATCGTGCCCGGGCTGCTGGCGATAGTCACGCCGATTTTGGTCGGGGTTATCCTCGGGCCGCAGGCCCTGGGGGGTTTGCTAATCGGTTCGATAGCGTCGGGGGTGCTGCTGGCGATCACGATGGCGAACGCGGGCGGGGCGTGGGACAACGCGAAAAAGTTCATCGAGCAGGGCGAGCACGGGGGCAAGGGGTCGGAGGCGCACAAGGCGGCGGTGGTGGGAGACACGGTGGGCGACCCGTTCAAGGACACGTCGGGCCCGTCGTTGAACATCCTGCTGAAGCTGATGGCGATAGTGGCGGTGGTGTTCGGGCCGCTGTTCGTGTAGACGCCGTAGACAGTCCGATAGATAGAAAAGGCAATCGGGAGCAGGGCCACGGGCCTGCTCCCGATTGTTGTTTCGGGGAGGTGGGGCTATGCGCCGTTGGTGAGAACGGCGTCCACCCGGTCTACAAACTTGTTCACGTCTCCGATAAGAAGCTCAATGTCGGCATGGCTGAGCCAACCCTCGTAGAAGTTGGTGTGCAGTTGGCCGGCAATGGCAAACAACCGTCTGACTTCCTGGTCGCCGACTTCGTCGGCGAGGCGACCGACGACCTGATAGAGGGCTCGGTGGTCGGTGTGGGGCCAACTGCGCTCCGAGGCTACGGCCTTTGCCATCTGGGCAGCGGCGCCCCAGCCCTTCTCTGAGGCTTGTTGCAAATCGTTCCGGGCAAGCTCAGCCGAGGCTTGGGCGAGAAAGGTAATGCCCTGTTCTCGATATGAATGCGCTTGCTGATTCATGGGTGGCTGCTCCGATTAACCGTTATCATTTTAAGCGTGAAAGACGTGGTGGTCAAAGGCGTTTGGAGGGGATGGATTCCCGTGTCGGGGCACGGGAATGACGGAGAAGGAGGGGGGTGGAGGGGATGGGTATGGAGGTCAGTCGGATATGTAGCCCTGGGACTGGAGGAAGGCTTTGGCGGCATCGATGGTGGGGAAGACACGGGAGCCGAGGGCGTCTATGGCGTCGATGACGTCGTCGGAGGCGAGGTCAGCGTCGGCGAGGTCCATAACGTCCCGGCGCTCGACCCTGCCCTTGAGGGGGAAGGCCTGATCAAAATAGGTGGCGACCTCGCTCCATGAAACAGCTGTCATTGGGGATTGCTCCTTCTCTGCGGGTATTTTCGATAGGGGCCGAGACATTATAGTCGATGGAGGCGCCCTTCGACAGGTTTAGGACAGGGTTCAGTCTTCCCATGGTGGAGGCGGACTTTCGAAGGGATTGAGGTGGGGGAGGGGATGGGTTCCCGTGTCGGGGCACGGGAATGACGGAGGTGACGGATTTGCAGTGGAGGGCCTCCCC
>JAAXHX010000106.1 GCA_012270635.1 Dehalococcoidia bacterium
TAGGTCAGGTTGAACGCTTCTTGTCGGCGGGGGATGAGGTTGGTCATGAACACGTCGGCGAGGCCGGCCAGCTTATGCACCGCCTCGACGGCCCTGGGGCGAGCCAGGTTGAGGGCCATGGAGCGCTTGCCCCGGTTGTCGAGCTCGAAGGCGTAAGAGATGGGGAAGGACCTGGAGAAATCGGCGTCTCGGATCTCGGTGCGGAAGGTGTCGCCCTGCAGGGCCTCGACCTTGATGACGTCGGCGCCCATGTCGGCCATCATGGCGGCGCAGGAGGGTATGGCGAGCCAGTTGGCAACCTCCAGGACTCGAATCCCTTTGAGGGGCGGTTCCATGTCGCAGCCTCCGATAGGTGAAAGTAAGGTGCCTTGGGTCCCGGGTCAGGGGAAATGATACTGCCAAGAAATCATGCTGTCAGTCCCTGGATGCAGACCCGAGGATTTCCTTGACAATGCAGGGTACAGTTGGAGGGCTGGCTAACAGCCGTGTGTCGCAGCGACAACTCAGAGGCTAGTTTGAATAATCGACAAGTATTGGTAAACCGGGAACACAGAGACAGAGAATCGATATGGAGCGTCAGCAGGGAAACCAAGGGTCTATACTTCATCGTCTTCGTGGCGCTGGTATTGATTAGCGCGGGACTGGTAACATATGAGGAAGTGAGCCTCAACAAGGCCGATGGGATACTGGACACGGCCCTGGCAGCTTGGGGCGGTGTGGGGAGGTTGGTAATTCCGTCGGTGGCCGGGTCGCTTATAGTCACCGAGGTCTGGAGGAACGGGATGGTACTGGCAGAGAGACTGGAAGAATGGTTCGCCCGGAGGCGGGAGAAGCAGATAGCTGAGGCTGTGGACAAGGCAGTAGGCAAAGCTGTGGCTGAGACGGAAGAGAAGGCGCGGACCGAAATCACAGCCATATGGGAAGCCTGGAACGAGCGTCGGCTGGAGGCCGAGAGACTCGGCCGGCCCTTCGACGAGCCACCCCCATCAGCTTAGGGCGATCTCTATAAGACATCACGGACTTTTAACCCCGAGGCTCCGGCCCGGGACAGGAGACAGGTGACATGGCGCTTACGGAAGACCCGAGACCCGTAATCAGGGAGCCCGAGGGAATTTGGGATCGCACCTTTTCCTATCATCCCTTCACCCCGGTCCTGGAAAGGGCCGAGGGAATCTATCTCTACGACGAGGACGGCAACAGGTACATCGACGCGTCCGGCGGGCCCATGGCGGTCAACCTGGCCCACGGAGACCCGCGCATCATCGAAGCGATGACCAAGCAGGCGGAGAAGTTCGCCTACTGCCACCCGGTGCTGTCCAACCGGCCCCGGGCAGAGCTGTGCGAGCGAATCAGCCAGAAAGCGCCCGGACATCTCAACACTACTTTCCTGGCCTCGGGGGGATCGGAGGCGGTGGAGACGGCGATAAAGGTCGCCCGGCAGTACCACCTGGAACGCGGCAACCCCGAGAAGCACATAGTCATATCCCGCTACGAGAGCTACCACGGGATGAGCCTGGGAGCGCTGTCGGTGGCGGGGATGGCATCCAACCAGACGGCCTTTACGCCCATGCTGACCAAATGGCCCCACGTACACCAGCACAGCGTGAGGGAGACCCCGCCGAGGATGGACCCCAAGGACTACGCGGTGCAGTGCGCCCAGGAATTGGAAGAGGCTATCTACTATGCCGGGCCGCAGCACGTCGCGGCCTTCCTCGCGACGCCCCTGGCCCAGGGCAGGGACTACGGCCTCGTCCCCCCTCCCGAGTACTGGCAGACCATCCGGGAGATATGCGACCGGTACGACGTGCTGCTCATAGCCGACGAGGTGATCACCGGCTGGGGACGGACGGGCCAGTGGTTCGGGATGGAGCACTATGACGTGGAAGCGGACGTAATGGTTACCGCCAAGGGAATCGGGAGCTGCTACGCTCCCCTGGCCGGGGTGACCGTATCGGACGAGATTAACGATGCGTTCGTTGCCAATGGAGGGCACTTCGTCCACGGGTACACGTACTCCGGGCACGCTGTGGCCTGCGCCGTGGGCCTCGAGGTAATAGACATCATCGAAAAGGACGGGCTGGTGGACCATGCGGCGGACGTCGGGGAGTACATGCACGAAAAGGCCAAGGCCCTGCTGGACCA
>JAAXHX010000107.1 GCA_012270635.1 Dehalococcoidia bacterium
ACCCTGGCGCAGGCATAATCGCAGGAGGGGAAGGTCAGGTGAAGCGGGCAGCGATAGCAGTAGGGGGTGGGAATGCCGAGGCCCCCCGGCGTCAACGGGCCGTAGCCTCCCCTGCGGTTGGAGAAGGTCACGCTCAATGCCCCGCCCGTATGACCGTGATAACCCTGGATCAGCCCCACCACCTCGAAGCGGCCGGTGAACATCTTGGCCACCTTCAGGGCCACCTCCGTCGATTCCCCACCGGTGCTCAGGAGAAGGACTTTTTGCAGCTGCTCCGGCAGCAGGTCGGCCAGAGACTTGCCCAGCTCGATGACCTCCTCGCTCACCAGGTTGGTGTTGAGATGGAGGATTCGTTCGCAGGACCGCCTCAACGCATCGGTGATGGCCGGGTGATTGTGTCCGATGCTCGCGGCCATCTGCCCCGACCCGAAGTCCAGGTATTCCTTGCCGTCCATGTCCACCAGGGTCGCGCCCCGCCCGTGGGAGATTATGGGTTCGCCGTAGTCCTTGGAAGAGCGGAACAGGTGGGCCTTGGCCTGGTCCAGCAGGGCTGTTTTGTGCGGGTCTTGCGGCATGTCGCTCTCCTTCTCGGGGGCTGATTCGAGGACTGAGACATTGTATACGGCAGGGCAAGCACGGGTCCCGGGACCGGGCTTTCGAAGTTGAGGGTTGACAAGCGTTTGTGGGGCCCATATACTGACCCAACTTTGGAGGCGCGGAGGCTCTGGGGGGCCTCTATGTTGGCGTCATCCAATTCCATTTATTTAAGACAGGGCAGAGCACCCATATTCAATCCATGGGCGACCCGTATGACGGGCCCCGCCCGACGAAACTTTTCACGCTGAAAGACACCGGACACTACCCGAAGCTTTAGCCAGGAGTCGCATACAGGGGGATCTTTAGCTATGGCACAAGCGTTAGAGCAGATCAGCGGCGCTAGCATTTCCATCCGCAATCTCACCAAGCTCTACGGCGAGGTCCGCGCCCTGGACAACGCCAACCTGGAAATCGGCGCCGGAGAGTTTATCACCCTGCTGGGGCCCAGCGGCTCCGGTAAGACAACCTGCCTCATGATGATCGCAGGTTTCGTTATTCCCACCGCCGGAGACATCCTCGTCGAAGGCAACTCCATCGTCGACATCCCCACCTACAAGAGGAACCTGGGGATGGTCTTCCAGAACTACAGCCTCTTTCCCCACATGAACGTGGAGAAGAACATCGCCTTCCCGCTTCAGATGAGAAAGATGAAGAAGCGGGAGATCGAGCCCCGGGTGCAGGCCGCGCTGGAACTGGTGCGGCTGTCGGGCTTCGAAAAGAGGCGGGCCAGCCAGCTTAGCGGTGGTCAGCAGCAGCGCATCGCCCTGGCCCGAGCCTTGGTCTACGAACCCTCGGTCCTCCTCCTCGACGAGCCCCTCGGCGCCCTGGACCTGAAGCTCCGGCAGGAGATGCAGATCGAACTCAAGCACCTCCACAACAGGCTCGGCGTCACCATCATCTACGTGACCCACGACCAGGGCGAAGCCCTCACCATGTCCGACAGGATCGTCGTGCTCAACTTCGGGGCCATCCAGCAGGTGGACACCCCCGACGGCATGTACAAGAGGCCCGTCAACCGTTTCGTCGCCGACTTCATCGGAGAGACCAACTTCCTCGCCGGCAACGGAGAGTTGGACGGGACCCGGTACGTGCTGGAAACCGAGGACGGGCTGAGGCTCACCGGCGTGGCCCGGGACTCGGACGTCGACATCGAAAACGCCACCGCGGTGGTAAGGCCGGAGAGTGTCATAGAGGTGCCGGGAGGAAGCAA
>JAAXHX010000108.1 GCA_012270635.1 Dehalococcoidia bacterium
AGCCGCTCGCCACCCCAGTCGGAGACGTTGAAGGGCGGATTGGCGAGGATGTAGTCGGCCCGAAGGTCCGGGTGTCGGTCGTTGTGGAAGCTGTCGCCGTGCTCGATGCGGCCCTCGATTCCCCGGATGGCCAGGTTCATCCTGGCCATGCGCCAGGTTGTGTAGTTGGACTCCTGCCCGTAGATGGAGATGTCCCCCCTGGCTTTGCCTCCGTTGGCGTTGCCTGAGGCGTGGGCGCGGATGAACTCCACCGACTGGATGAACATGCCGGAGGAGCCGCAACAGGGGTCATACACGCGGCCCTGGTACGGCTCCAGCATCTCCACCAGCAGCCGCACGACGGAGCGAGGAGTGTAGAATTCACCGCCCTTGCGTCCCTCGGCCAGGGCGAACTGCTCCAGGAAGTACTCGTAGACCTCACCGAGCACATCGGTGGCGCGGGCTTCGGTCCCGCCAACCTTGATGTTGCTCACCATATCCACCACCTGCCCCAACCTTGTCTTGTCCAGCGCGGGCCGGGCGTAGTCCTTGGGCAGCACATCCTTGAGGGCCGGGTTGTCCCGCTCAATGGCAGCCATGGCGTCGTCCACGGCCCGGCCAATGGACGGCTGGCGAGCCTGGGCTTGCAGTGCGGGCCATCGCCCCTCAGGCGGCACCCAGAAGATGCTCTGCGCCCGATACTCGTCAGGGTCCTCGGGGTCCGCGCCCTGAGCGACCTCAGCCTCCAGCTTGGCGTGAGCCTCCTCGAAGGCGTCGGAGATGTACTTGAGGAAGATAAGCCCGAGTACGACGTGCTTGTACTCAGCGGCGTCCATGCTGCCCCGCAGGGCGTTGGCCATCCCCCATAGCTCGGACCCGTAGTCCGCAACCACCGCAGGATCGCTTGAGGTGGTCGTCGAGTTTCTCCGTCCTTGTCGGGCCGTGGTCATTCAACATCCCCCTGTCCATCTTGTAGGTCTGCGATGCGCTCGACCTGAATCTCGTCGGCCTTCTTCATCGCCTGGGCTAGTTCAAAGTCGGCCTGCAACTGGAACCAAGTGTCCGCGCCGCCCCCGAACGCCTTGTCCAGACGGATAGCCATCTCCGGCGAGATACCGGAACGAAGATTCACAACGTCGGACAACTGCTTGCGACTGACCCCGAGCTTGCGCGCGGCCTCCGTCACGGTCAGGCCCGAAGGCTCAAGACAGTCGTGGCGCACGGCCAACCCTGGATGCGGTGGATTCTTCATGAAGATGTTCTCCTGGTTTAGGGACATTGATTCGTCCTATCGAATCGGTGTGTTGTCTAGAGTACGTGAGAAAGATGCGCTCCCACATCAGCCCGCACCCTATTCAATAAACTTACAATTGTGCGCCTAGTGTAACCTACCACTACGCACCGTCGCAACGGCGATTACTTTGGAGAATCCCCGATGGGCGCGAGGAACATTGACAGCGAGAAAGCTCCGCATACATGGCCGTCGGGGAGCTCACGGCAAATTGAGAAATCACTCCTGCTGGCGGAGGTTGGCTGGGGCCTTACGAACTTGCCCCCCTAGCTCTCATCGGCTCCTCGTACAATCGGAGCCGGAAGCGTGTTGCGAAACGTTCGTGAGTCAACCCGCCCGCGCCAGCACTTCTGGCACGTTGTTGTTGGCCGAGTTCACGAGGGTTGAGACTTCGTAGGCGTCCATAGCATCGGTGTTGTAGGGCCTGAGCATGTGGGCTAGCAGGCCGGGGTTATCGACGGAGGCGTCCAGCCAGAGGGACTCCGACTCCCTGGGCAGCATGACAGGCATCCTGTCGTGGATGGGCTTGAGCAACTCGTTTGCCGTTGTAGTGATGATGGCGCAGGACTCGATGCGCCCTCCGGCAGGGGCCCGCCACATCTCCCACAGCCCCGCAAAGGCGAAGGGTTCGCCGGTCTTCAGCACGATGCGCATGGGGCGCTTGGCCCTGCTCCCTGGCATCCGCTGCCACTCGTAGAATCCGTCGGCCAGCACCAGGCATCGCCTCCTGCGCAGGGCTGTACGGAAAGCTGGTTTCTCCGCTACCGTTTCCGCCCTGGCGTTTATCATGCGAATTCCGACCGACGGGTCCTTGGCCCACGACGGAATGAGTCCCCAACGCATGAACCCGGCTTCTCGGTCCTCGCCGTTCTCCCTGACGGTGAGCGCCTGCTGGGTGGGTGCGATGTTGTAGGCCGCCTCAAAGGACAGCCAGTCGCCGTCGAACTCGAACCTCCGGGCCAAGTCTCCCAGGTCCGCTATGAGGCTGTATCGTCCGCACATGGTGATATGCCGCTCCCTCCTGCCATTGTCTCACGTTGCCCCTGTTCGACGCACCTCACCGCCAGTCGTGGGCCTGCGGCATGGGCACACGGGTGGCTATGGGTTGGACGTGGGAGACGATGACGTTCGTAGTGCCGTCGTACCGGGACACCCTTCCTTCCACCAGGAGCACGCGATTGCCCAAAGCCCTTCTGTAGCGGGCGAACATCTTGGGCCAGAGGATGAGCTGCACGTCGCCCTCTTCGTCCTCAATGGTGACGAACACCGTCCCATCCCTGCCCCTGGGATGCTGTCGGGCCACGGGCCATCCCGCCACCCGCACCTGTTGGCCGTCGGGGAGGGCCTCCACCGCGGCCGTCGGCAGCACGTCGGCATCCAGGCTGGGCCGTACGAACTCCATGATGTGCCCCTTGGGGTAGACGCCCATGACCCGGTATTCGCCCATCATCCGCTCGAACTCGGT
>JAAXHX010000109.1:0-308 GCA_012270635.1 Dehalococcoidia bacterium
CAGAAGCGCCGGCCCGGCGCCCACATCGTGATTGTCGGAGCGGATCGGGCGGCCTATGGAAAGAAGCTGCCGGGGGGCGACACCTACCGCAAGAAGATGCTGCGCAAGCTCGACTTCGACACCGAACGGCTGCATTTCACCGGGCTGCTGCCGCGCGAGCAGTATCGCGAGGTGCTGCTCGCCTCCTCCGTGCACGTCTATCTCACCGTGCCCTTCGTGCTCTCGTGGTCGATGATCGAGGCGATGAGCGCGGGGTGTCTCGTGGTCGCCTCGGATACTGCTCCGGTACGCGAGGTGGTGCGCGACGG
>JAAXHX010000109.1:495-1121 GCA_012270635.1 Dehalococcoidia bacterium
GTGGCCGAGGGGCTGATTGGTGGATAGGGCGGAAGTACCTTTCTCCCCTCCCCCGAGAGAGGAATGGCAGTTCTCCCCTCCCCCCGAGACGAGACTCGCAGTTCTCCCCTCTCCCTCTGGGAGAGGGGCCGGGGGTGAGGGGAGAGCGGGCCAACGCACCCCCCATCATCCCCTCCACCCGCGACCTGCGCAGCACCCTGACCGAGGGCGAGCCACGGCTCCGGGGCCGGCGCCGGAATCGTCTTGGCAGGAGGGAAGTCGTTGGCTCGGCTTGTCGTTTGCCCTCACCCCAAACCCCTCTCCCAAAGGGAGAGGAGTTCATGACGACACACTTCAAGCTGGCCCACTACCAGCGGGCGATCGGGGTACTGGCGCGGTTGCCGGACACGCAAAACGCGGGCAAGATCCTCTGGCGGTGCGTGGATGAGAAACGAGGACATGGCGACAGCATCGAATCGGATGCCGTGTCTCCTTGAGGGCCACCCGGCCAAGTCGCCCCGACGGTCGGGCGTGGGCATGAGCCGGACCTCGCACGGTTCGCCGAAATTCCCCCCTCCCCCGAATCCAGTCACCGTTTCCGACGACTGCTTTCGCGAGGCACCCGCAGGCGCCGGGCGTTGCGCGGG
>JAAXHX010000110.1 GCA_012270635.1 Dehalococcoidia bacterium
AGCAGTCCCGTCGACGGCCTGGGCGCGATGGTCGGAGCCTGGCGTTGCGACGAGAAGGCCCGGAGGCTGGGAGCGCCGATGACCGACTTGCCCCTGATGCACGAGATTGTCCGTTACAACGAGGTGGACTGCAAGGTGATGATGGAGATTGTTCGCTACCTTAGGGAGAACCACTAAGAGCAGGCTCAATTCAGGGCGCTACAACGTTAGCTTCCAACGAAACATTCGCAGTAAGATACGTGTAGACCCAGCATCGGCTTGTCCATCTCGTGGACTTGGGTGATCCAGCACGACCAGTTGTGAGATAGGGGGATGAAGCGCTTCAGACCGTCATGGGTTAGCAGGCTGGTGCCGGGGTGGGGGTCCCGGAAGAGGAGCGCCCGCATGTCCAGCTTGGGGATACTCTCTTCCCAAGAGGGCATGCCCGCCCCGCAGACGAAACTCGCGCCCGACGGCGTGGAGTTCTCCGAGGATGTGTCGGGGGCCGGGTGGGTGGAGGAAAGCCTGTCGAACTTCGGGACGCTGCGCTCCTTGCTCCCCGACGGCTTTCCGGCATACGCCCGGATATTTCACCCGGCCTACCTGGGCAACAGCGCCGATCAGCCGGTCCGTTGGTCTACGGTGGCTTCGTGGACGGGACGGACCGTCCATCCCTTGATGCAGTTCGAACGCATTGCAGGTCTGAGTGAAGACCCTAGCCTCATGTACAAAGACCCGCCTTGGGGCTCCCTTCCACGGACCGGTTCCATTCCCGAAGCGGAGTGCCGTGCCCTGGTAGAGACGCTCAGGGGCTTCACCTCGACTCCCGGCAGATACTTCTTCTGCCTTTGGGAAGGCTACGGAAACATCGACACCCGTCTCTACAAGGCCAAGGCCAGGGTGAGAGCTCCGGGGCGAGACTATTTGCTATTCCGCGGCCCCATAGATGCCGTCATGGCCTTCCTTACGGGAGACGGGCCTTTCTGGGGGCGCTCGCCGAACATCTGGTGGCCGGAGGACCGGGCCTGGTGCGTGGCAACGGACATCGATCTGTTCGACACCTACGTCGGCGGCAGCCAGGCGTGCATCGAGGCGGTCCTGGGCAACCCGGACCTGGAAGCGCTTCCCACAACCCTCGATGTCCGTGTGGACCTCGGCGCCGACACCGTCAATGGGCCGGAAGCACCCGAAGGCGACGGTGGGTAAGCAATCGTCTCCAGCCCTGTAACAGCTAGATATTGCTAGTCTTTAGGCACTGGCTTGCTCTGGCGCAGTTTGCCGATTGCCGACTTTACGGTCTCGTATATTTGGTCCTGGGGGACCACGACGCCCAGCCCCGAGTTCTCCTCGAAGATCATTCTCGGGCGGTCGGTCTGGGTGCTGATGGCGACTTCACGATAGGGCAGATAGCTGGAGACCATGCCGATCAGGCCGCACCTGTCGTTAGGTTTTGTGCCCTCTACGGAGACGGTCTCGGGCTTGAGGAGGACGGGACCGCCGCTGTTGCCGGGGAAGACCGAGGCGTCGATCAGGAACGTGTTCGCATCGCCCCTTATCCAGTCCCGGGCCCGGGCGATGACCCCCTGTCGGACTATCGCATAGTTCCTCTCGTCTCCCGCCTGACCCAGGGGAAATCCCAAGACGAATACCCCGTCTCCCTCGCTGACGTCGATTTTACGAAGCTGCTCGACGGTGAAGGCGTGAACATCGGAGGGGAAGAAAAAGAACTCGATGCCGTCCGCCTGCAGCCTGTCGGCATTGAGTTGCAGGACTGCAATGTCCGCCTCCTTGTGGGTGGTCCACGATACTGAGCCATCGGGCTCTTTCAGGGGCAGCGGGTATGTACGGGAAACGGCGCCCGTGGGCCGGTTGAAGCGAGCGTGAAGCGTTGCCCCGCGTTCACTCGCTTTGGCGACGACGTGACGATTGGTCACGAGGAACGTCCAATAGGTCGCCGACCCCCTGTCGTTCAGCTGGCCGGTCGGATATCCGTACATGAACCCCGTCCCGATGAATTGGATGCTCTCGTCCTGGGATTGAACGCCCAGGGCAACTACGGAATCGAGAAACGAGGGTGGAATCAAGGCCATGGCGTCACCTGCATTCGACTTATATCCAAACGGCCCAATACGATTATACCTTCGATGGGGTGCGGAGCAGGGCGAAGAGAAAGCGGTTACCCGACTCCCGGTACTGTACGATATAATCTACAGCGCGCTGAAAACAATCGCACGCGACACCTCATCTCGGGGTTGAGGTGTGCGCCGGTGAATATACGAACAGGATGATTTAGATGCGTACCTTGATTGCAGTGATACTGGTTATCGCCCTTGCGCTGACGGCTGTGGCGTGCCAGGGGGACGTCGGGCCTGCGGGAGAGCAAGGGCCCGCCGGAGAACTAGGGCCTGCCGGGGAGCAGGGCCCCGTTGGTCAGGAAGGGCTAGTTGGACCTGCCGGGCCTGCGGGAGAGCAGGGCCCCGCGGGAGAGCGTGGACCTGCAGGATCTGCCGGAGAACGGGGACCCGCCGGAGAGCAGGGGCCTGTCGGGCCAGCAGGGGAACCGGGGCCTGCCGGGGAGCAGGGGCCCAGCGCAGAGCAGGCCCCCATGGACGAACCCGAGAAGCACGATGTGGTCGAATACACCAAGTTCTTTGTGAGCAAAGCCATCGACAAATACAAGGCTGAAGGGTTGGAGGCGACAGTCGACTACTACAACACACCGGAGAGCATAGACGGGCAGTGGTATGTGTTCATCGTGGACCAAGACGACACGGGGCTGGCCCACGCCGCCAACCCCGCCCTTGTGGGCCAGGTTGCGTCGGCGGTTGTCGGGCCCAACGGGTATCCCACGGGCAAGGCGGTGGCGGCGGTAGCCGACGAGGACGGCGAATGGTTCAGGTACACCTACCTCAACCCGGCCACCGGGCGCGTGGAGACGAAGCACTCGTGGATAGTAAAATACGATGGGCTGACCTTCGGGACGGGGTGGTACGAGCCCGGGCCCAGCAAGGCCGACAACCCGACCTACACCCAGGCCTTCGTGCAGCAGGCGATCAACCTGTACGACGCCGTCGGTCTGGACGATACCGTCGCTTACTACAACACGCCGGAGAGCGTGGACGGCCAGTGGTACGCGTTCATCATCGACCAAGACGGCACGATACTAGCCCACGCTGCCAATCCCGACCTGGTGGGCACGCCCACGTCCGAGGTGGTCGGGCCCAACGGGTATCCCGCCGGCAAGGCCGTGGCGGCGGCCCCCGACGAAGACGGCGAATGGTTCAGCTACACGTTCCCCAACCCGGCCACCGGCGGCGTCGACGCGAAGCACTCGTGGCTGGTGGAATACGACGGGCTGACCTTCGGGTCGGGATGGTACGAGCCCGGACCGAGCAAGGCCGACAACCCGGCCTACACCCAGGCCATCGTACAGCAGGCGATAAACCTGTACGACGCCGTCGGTCTGGAGGATACGGTCGCCTATTACAACACCCCGGAGAGCGTGGACGGGCAGTGGTACGTGTTCATTCTGGGTGAGAATGACGTGGCATTGGCCCACGCTGCCAATCCCGACCTGGTGGGGCGTTCCGCCGCAGAGGTTGTTGGGCCGAACGGGTATCCCGCTGGCGAGGCGGTGGCGACGGTGGCCGATGAAGACGGCGAGTGGTTCACCTATACCTTTGCCAACCCGTCCACCGGAGTCGTGGAGGCGAAGCACTCTTGGACCGTGGAATACGACGGGCTGACCTTCGGGTCGGGATGGTATGAGGCCGGGCCCAGCAAGGCCGACAACCCGGCCTACACCCAGGCCTTCGTCCAGCGGGCGATAAACCTGTACGACGCCCTGGGCCTCCAGGCAACCATCTCTTACTACAACTCCCAGGAGAGCGTGGACGGACAGTGGTACGTGTTCATCATAAACGAGGACGGCTACACGATATCCAGCTACAACGAGTCATTGCGATTTCGGGAGCCGAGCGAACGCGTTGACTCCACGGGGCACTTCTACGGAGACGACCTGTTGTCCGCCACGGAGGCAGGCCGCTGGGTTAACTACGTGATAGTCAACCCCGAGTCGGGGGGCGAGCAGCGGAAACATACATGGGCGGTGCGCCACGACGTGCTGATATTTGGCTCGGGGTGGTACGAGCCCATTGACGGGTAGCGCGAGCAGGTAGAAGCCACACGCGGCTATTGCCGGGGCCACAAATCAACGACGACAGGGGCACTGTTCGGGAAGGGCACGCCGCGGCGCTTGGTTGCGACGGTTCGGGCTGGGGGTTCGGGACGGAGCCTGCAACCCTATCCCCCCTAAACCCGACCTCTCCACCCCGTGATGCCCACCAAGACAGACGTGTGCCCTCTTTTCTTGGCTGTGAGTAAGCCGAACACCCGAGACCCGTTGCTTCGCCTCTTCCACAGACGGTCACCTTTTCCCGAACGTGCGGCAAAACTTGCCTGGCCGGCATTGATCGCCCTGGTGGCCATTGTCACGGTGGCGGGGTGTGGCGGAGGTACGGAGGCAGCGACGGCCACTCCGGTTTCGACCCCGGAGCATACGCCGACTCTCGTCCCGACGCCGGACCCCCTGGCCGCCAAGGTCTGGGACACGGCGGTGATGCTGGCCGAGAGGATGAGTCCGAGGGAGAGCGGTACGGAGGAGGAGCTCCGGGCAGCGGAGTTTTTCTCGGGGAGGTTCTCAGGGTGGGGGTATGAGGTCTCACTGCAGGAGTTCGTCGCTGTAGAGGTGACTGCCGCCACACGCCTCGGAGTCCGGGACCGGGAGTGGCTATGGATTGACGAGTCCTTCTTTCCCGACCACTGGCAGGACGGGAAGGCGCTAATTTTTGCTCTCCCGCTGGACCCATCGTCCCGTGCTGCGGAGGCGTATTCGGTGACGGGAGAGCTGGAATACGCGGGCCTGGGCGCCGAGCAGGACATGGAAGGGGTGGACCTGACGGACAGGATCGCTCTGATAGAGGGAGGAGGCGGGATCACGCTGCGGGAGAAGGTGGAGCAGGCCTGGGAAGCAGGCGCAGCGGCGGCGGTGATATTCAACGAGAAGCAGAACGGCGGGCCGACTTGGGAGAGGATATACCAAGAGACGAGTATTCCGGCCATCGGGGTGGGGAATCGGGAGGGGCGGGAGCTGGTTAGTATGTTGGGAAAAGGGTCTAATCTCGAAGTGGAGGTGCTCAAGGCGCCGTTGTCGCCTCAACCATCGCGGAACGTCATCGCCCAGATAAATAACGACATGGAAGATGATGAGACGTTGATAGTCGGGGCGCACTACGACACCACACCCGACTCCCCGGGGGCCAACGACAACGGCAGCGGGGTGGCGGTGGCCATGGTGGTGGCGGAAGAGCTGGCCGACGACGACCTCCCCTTCGACCTGAGGTTCGTGCTGTTCGGGTCGGAGGAGACGGGGCTCAACGGGAGCTTCGCGTACGTCGGGGGGTTGGGGGAAAGGGAGACGGATCACATACTGGCGATGATCAACCTGGACGTGGTCGGGGCGGGGGATTTGACGGGCATCGTGTCGGAGGGATTGGTGGACCTGACATTGGAGACGGCACGAGAGATAGACATGGAACTGGACATCGTGGACCTGCCCGCAGGCTATGGCGCCGACCACCTGCCGTTCCTGATCGCGGGCATCGATACGATATTCCTCTTCGCCGACGACGTGACCTACATCAACTCCCCCCTGGACACACTGGAGCATCTGGAGACTGAACCTCTGGCGCAGGCAGCGGAATTTACTCTGGCGATAATCGAACGGTTGGCAGAACGGGAGGGTTGACAGGGCGAGAAATTAGATGGGGATCGGGGGTTATCACGGGAGACGGGGGTGGGATAGAATTAGGCAAACCGTTCGGCCCGTCAGGGGAGAGGACCGCAAAATGCTGAGATTCGCTGAAGAGATAATACTGATCCTGTTGGACGACGAAAACGGCAAGTTCGTGCGCGTGCCCAGGTGGTCCCTGAACTACGCCCTGGCCGGGGGCGTGCTGATGGACCTGGCCATGGAGAACCGCATCGACACGGACCTGGAGAACCTGATTCTCATCGACTCCACGCCCGTCGGGGACAGCCTTCTGGACCCCGTGCTGGCGCAGATCGCCGAGGGCGGGCAAAAGGACACCCGGTACTGGCTGGAACAGATAGCGGAGCGGGCCCCCGAAATCCGGGAGGAGTCGCTGAACCGGCTGGTTGCCAACGGCATCCTGGAACGGGAGGATGACCGCTTCATGTGGATGTTCCGGTCACGGCGCTATCCCATGATCGCCGGCGAGGCGGAGCGAGAGGTGAAGCTGCGCATCATGGGCGTCCTGTTCAGCGACGAAATACCCGACCCCCGGGACGTGATGATCATCTGCCTGGTGGACGCGTGCGGCATCTTCAGGGAGCTGCTGTCCAGGCGAGAGCTGGGGCAGGTGGCCTCCCGTATAGAGCAGGTGCGGAAGCTG
>JAAXHX010000111.1 GCA_012270635.1 Dehalococcoidia bacterium
GCAAGGGGAGAACGGGGCGAAGGACAGGAACGTCCTTAGCCATGGTCTACCGCGTACGCACAGCCAGGGCCATCGCCGGTGAGATAGAGCCACCCGGCGACAAGAGTATCTCCCATCGTGCGGCCATGCTTGGCGGCCTGGCCCAAGGCGTAACCACCGTCGAGAACTTTCTCCACGGTGCAGACACCGAGGCCACGATATCTTGCCTACGCGCCCTCGGCGTCGAAATCCACGTTGAAGACCCCGGCCCCGGTACTCGCGGCTTCCGTATCACCATCCAGGGTCGGGGCAGGGAGGGATTTCGGGAGCCGGAGCAGGTGCTGGACGTCCGCAACAGCGGCACTACCATACGGATGCTGTCGGGGGCGCTGGCCTCTCTGCCCTTCTTCTCGGTGCTCACGGGCGATGATTCCCTCGTCCGTCGTCCCATGCACCGGGTCATAGACCCCCTGCAGCACATGGGCGCCGATATCCGTGGCCGGGATGAAGACCGGTACCCGCCTCTCGTGATTAGGGGCGGCAAGCTGCGGGGAATAGAGTACGCGCCGGTGGTGATGAGCGCCCAGGTGAAATCGGCCGTCCTCTTGGCCGGGCTGGGGGCCGAGGGGCGCACCGTGGTGAACCGGGCATCGGAGTCCCGGGACCACACCGAGCGGATGCTCCGGGCCATGGGGGCGGATATTTCGGTGGACGGAAACAGCGTCAGCATCGGGCCTGGGCCCTTGCGTGGCCTTGAGATAAAGGCGCCGGGGGATGTGAGCTCCGCAGCCCCATGGCTGGCGCTGGGCGCCGTCCACCCTCGGGCCCGCATCCGGCTGTCGAGGGTGGGAGTGAACCCGGGACGCATCGGCATACTGCACGTGTTGAAGTCCATGGGAGCCGAGGTAACCGTTGAAGAGCAACCTTCGGCGGGCGCCGAGCCGGTGGCCGACATTACCGTCGAGAGCGGCCCTCTCACCGCCATATCCATCGGAGGCGAGACAATCCCCAATATCATCGATGAGATTCCCCTCATAGCCCTCGTCGCGACCCAGGCCGAGGGGGAGACGGAGATCAGGGATGCCGCCGAGCTCCGGGTCAAGGAGTCGGACAGGATCAGCACGACGGTCGGGGAGCTGGCCAGGCTGGGCGCGGACATAGAAGAGCTGCCCGACGGGATGATTATCAGAGGCCCGACGGCCCTCAAAGGCGGTGTCTGCGAAAGCCATGCCGACCACCGCCTCGCGATGACCCTGGGCGTGGCCGGCTTGCTGGCCCAGGGCGAGACGTTAGTGGAAGGACACGAGTGCGTGGCGGTCTCCTACCCGGGGTTCTGGGATGACCTGGAGTCCTTGAGGGCCGGCTGACGTGAGCCCCTTGCTCATCGTCCTGTCAGGCCCCAGCGGCGTGGGCAAGGACACCCTGGTACAGAAGCTGCTCCTGGCCGAGCCCAGGATGCGCAAGATAGCCACTGTCACCACCCGCGCCCCGAGACCCGGCGAGGTCGAAGGCCGTGACTACTACTTCGTATCCGCCGGTCGGTTTCGGGATCTCATCGGCGAAGACGCCCTGCTGGAACACGCCCGGGTCTATGACAACTGGTACGGCGTCCCCAGGAAAGACGTTGACATCTCCATGGGGGAGGGCTGGGACGTAGTGCTCAGGACCGACATCCAGGGCGCAGCATCCGTCAA
This sequence comes from Dehalococcoidia bacterium, assembly GCA_012270635.1. The sequence continues at coordinate 1,674 of JAAXHX010000111.1, forward strand.
GGCCCTCTCCCCCGAGGCGGTGACCATCTTCATATCCCCCGGCCGGATATCCGACCTAGAGGGGAGAATCGAGCGTCGGGGCGCCGCCGACCCGAAAGACCTGGCCCTGAGGCTAAAGACGGCCAGGGAGGAGATGGAAGCCGCCGCAACTTTCGACCACGTGGTGGTCAACCCCGAAAACGGCCTGGATTCGGCGGTGGAAAGGCTGAGGCAGATACTGGATGAGGAGCGGGCCCGGGGCTAGATGTCGTGGTTGTAGAAGATGCTGACCTCGTAGTCCTCCAGGACGGGGGGCTCGGCCCACACATCGCCCATGGTCCGCATCTGCTGGGCGTAGTAGCCGCCCGCGTTCCCTTCCAGCACCTGCTCCCTGGTCTCCCATAGGGTGATGGAGAAACCCTTGCCCGTTTCCGGGTTGGTCAACAGTATCCCCATCTTGTAGCCCGGCGTCCTCTTCGAATTCTCAATCGACTCGTCGTAGCGTCTCACGGCCTCGGCGGCGGTGTCGGGCCTCACCTTCAGGGTGACGACTCTCGCGTGCATGCGCTGACCTCCTGGATAGAGATGATGGCGGGAGCGGGAGGGAGTCGAACCCACCGTGGACGCCGAAGGGCGCCCACCGGACGGATTTGAAGTCCGCGGAGCCCACCGGGACCCATCCGCTCCCATGCGGCGGTTGATTCTAACACAGGTCAAAAGAAGACCGGGGCCCGCGTGTTGCGGAGCCCCGGCCTGTGTTCTTCCGATTTGAAATTGGGCGCCGGGCTAGGCCAGAACGGACTCCACCTTCTTCACCAGCTCCCGCTTCGGCACTGCCCCGACCACCGTCTCGGCCACCGCGCCATCCTTGAAGAACATGACGGTGGGAATGCTGCGGATGCGGTATCCCGTGGTCACCTCGGGGGCTTCGTCCACGTTGAGCTTTGCGAAGGTCATCTTACCCTCGTACTCGGAGGCCAGTTCCTCCACGATGGGTGCGATCATGCGGCAGGGGCCGCACCAGGGGGCCCAGAAATCGACCAGCACCGGGACGTCCGAGTCCAGGACGTTTTTCTGCCAACTCTCGTCTCCTACTTCGATCGGCTTTGTCATTCCATTCCTCCGGGATTGTTAGCCCGCGCTGCCTGGCCAGCGGGAGCGCGGCTCTGCCTCTTGTTGACTAGGGAAATTATAGCACAGGCTGGGCCTAGGACTAAGACGGGAAGTCCGGGAACCGAGCGGCTATGGCTTCCAGCGCCGCCCCCGACTCGGAGATTATCAGCAGGACCTCGTCACCCGACAGGGCCAGGTGGATGTCCCGGGAGTCGGAGCCCCAGGCGCGAAGCCCCTCGTCGGAGGCGGTGAGTTCCAAGCCCTGCGGTCCCGCAACCTCGAAGTAGGAAGCCATCGCATCGTAGAAGTCGTGCGCGTCTCCGACCGAGTCCCACGCTGAGAGGGAGACAAGGACAGACTCGTCCTGGCCGGCGTTGCGGAGGAGAGCGTAGGCGTCTCCGCCCCAGCCCTCGGCAGCCGCGGCGGCCCTGGGGCGGGTCAGGCGGTTTTCCAGGTACAGCGTGATCATGAACTCGCCGAGCGTCCCCTCCCCGAGGGTCTCCCCCCCGGGGCCGAGGGCCGAGCCTAAGTCGGGTAATGATACGGGCACGGGTCCCTCGCCGGAGAAATACTTGCCGGGGTGCAGGATATGCTCCGTGGACAGGGGCGGGTGGGAGTAGGCCGCGTCCACGGACTCCCAACCTCCATCGTCATGAATCTCGGCTACGAAGACTGCCCCTTCTCGGTAGGGAAAGGTCAACAGCCTGATGAGGACTCGGGGTATGTTCGAAAGGTCGACGCCGTTGCGGTTTGAGGAGTAGAGCCGGATTATCTCCGAGCGCGTCAGGAACGAGTTGACGTATTGGGACGAGGCCAGGACGGCGTCCCCCTCTACCAGGGCAACCTTGGCCCGTTCCAGGTCGTCGTTCTCCTCGTCCTCTGGCAGGAATGCGTCCAGGTCGAAGGCCTGGTCCTGGAGCGCGTGCACCAGCTCGTGGGCGAGGGTGGACTTGGCCGCCGGGGTCAGGCTATCGCCGGTGTTCAGCACGAACATCTCGCCCGTGTCCGTGTCGTAGTACCCGACCACCGACCCTGCGTAGAGATCGGCAAAGGCCTGCTTGAGGTCTGTGCCCGGCTCTATGAAGTCCATGAGGGCCAAAATTTGCGCCTCGATGTCCGCCTCCTCCCGCGTATATTCCTCCTCGATGATCTCCCGAACGTTCTCCGCCATCCGGTCGGGGGAGATGAAGAAGGTGGGGGGCGCTTCCGTCACGGGAAGGCCCCGCAGCCCCGAGACCTGGTCGGTAATCCGGTCCACCACGTCATGGATGGATTCGGGAGGGGGAGAGGGTGCGGGTTCCGCTGTAGGGATTGGCGAAGGGTCCGCTGTAACGGTTGTCGCAAGGCTTCGAGCCGGGGACTGCGTTGAGGCCGGCTCGGGGCTCGGGGTGGCGGGAGAATGCTGCACGCAGGCCGCCGCCAACGAGAGAAGGGCAACGATAATGAATGAGAAAACAGCCGCGCGCGAGTA
>JAAXHX010000112.1:0-4016 GCA_012270635.1 Dehalococcoidia bacterium
GAGGCGGGGCTGGAGATGCTGAGGAAGGGTGGGAACGCGGTGGACGCGGCGGTGGCGACAGGGTTCACGGCGTGCGTTGTCGAGCCGATGATGACGACCATCGGCGGGTGCGGGTTCATGCTGCTGCACCTGGCAGGCGAGGGTAAATCGACCGTCATCGAGTTCAGCCCTCGGGCGCCGGGGGCGGCGGGGCCGGAGATGTACACGGTGGAGGACTCGGCGATCCTGGACATCGGGCTGCAGAGCGTAGCGAACTCCGAGAACATCATTGGGGCCAGGTCGGTGAGCGTACCGGGGACCGTGGCGGGGTTCTGCATGGCGCACAGCAGGTACGGTTCACTGCCGTTGGAACAGGTGATGGAGCCGGCGATCCACCACGCGGAGCACGGGTTCGAGGTGGACTGGTACACGGCGGTATCCATAGCCGACGAGATGGAACGGCTGGTCAGGTATCCCGGCATCTCGGCATTGCTCCTGGACAGGGGCTTTCCCCCGAGAGTCGGGGCACGGCTGGTGCAGAGAGACCTGGGTCAGACGCTCCGGGCGGTGGCCAAGTCGGGCGCCGAGGCCTTCTACCGGGGGGACATCGCCGATGCGATAGCCGGGGACGTTCAGGCCAGCGGAGGCATCCTGTCCCGAGAAGACCTGGAGAATTACAGGGCAGACGAAGTTGAGCCGGTGACCGTCAACTATCGGGGGCACACGGCCCTCGGGGCGAGGGCGGTAAACGGGGGAACGACGGGGCTGGAGACGCTCTCGGTGCTGAACAACATCGATATCGGGGCGAGGGGACACAACAGCGTAGAGACGCTGCACCTGTTCATAGAGGCGACGCGACACGCGTTTGCAGACAGATATCGCTTTCTAGGTGACCCGGACTTCGTGTCGGTCCCTCTTAAGGGATTGCTGTCAGTCGGGTATGGGGCGGCGTTGGCGGCAGAGATGGACCGGGTCAATGCGCGGCTGGAGCCGGAAGGAGACACGCCCCCGTGGCTGGCTTACGCGGATACGGCTATCCACGATCCATGGGCCTTCGACCCGGGAAAAGGTGACGAAGAGCACAGGATGTCGGGCCCCTCTCCCAAGTCGAGCACCACCCACTTGAGCGTGATAGACAAGGACCGGAACATGGTGTCCTGCACGCATACGGTAGTCAACTCCTTCGGGTCGATGACCGCTTGTCGGGGGACGGGGGTGATCCTGGCGGACGGGATGCTGTGGTTCAATCCGAGTTCAGGCCGGGCAAACTCGATAGCGGGGGGCAAGAGGCCCCTGGTCAACATGTCGCCCCTGCTGGTGTTGAAGGATGGGAAACCGCTGATGACGGTCGGGGCGCCGGGAGGACGAAAAATCATAAACGCGGTTTCCCAGGTGCTTATGAACGTGGTGGACTTCGGGATGGGCATGCAAGATGCAATAGCGGCGCCAAGGGTGGACGCCAGCGGGATGGACACCCTCTATAATGCGGACCTGGACCCCGATACGGTGGAAGGACTGAAGGCGAGAGGACACCGGATGGTCGTAGGGCCGGAGGACTACGCCAATCACAGCTTCGCCCGGCCGGTTGGGGCGCTGGTAGATGAGGAAACGGGGATGCTGAGGGGTGGGGCGGACGTCCTGCGGAGGGCGGAGGCCCGAGGGTACTGAGCGGGGAATCGGGGTTGGGGTATAATCACCCGTGCCATATCGGAATTGTCCATCGGCGGTCTGAAAAGCAACTCGGCACACCCGGAGGAGATATGCGCTTCGACAGCAACATCTACTACCACGAGGTAGAGCAGTACCCGGCCGACAAGCTCATGGAGGAGTGGAAGGAGACCGCCCTACTCTACGACCAGACCGAGTTCACGGGCGTCTGGGTTGGCGAGCACCATTTCTGGTACAGCGGCTGGCCGGTGGCGGCGCCGAATCCCGTGCAGGTGTGCACCTTCTTCGCGGGGCTGACCGAGCGCATCCGGGTGGGACAGACGGCCTGCATCCTGCCGGACTGGAACCCGATCCGGCTGGCGGAAGAGCTGGCGATGCTGGACAACATGACAAAGGGTCGGCTGGACGTGGGGATAGCCCGAGGCACGGACAGCACTGCGAGCATCCAGTTCAACGTGAATGCCAACAGGCGGGACCGGGAGACGAACTACGCTCTGTTCAGCGAGACGCTGGACATCCTGCTAAAGGCTTGGGAAGACGGGCCGTTCAGTCACCAGGGCCGGTTCTACACGTATCCGGTCCCCGGGTGGAAGGAGAAAGACCCGAGCATATACGTAGGGGACACCAGTCACTTCGGGCCGGATGGGGAACTGGTAGGGCTGCACGTAATGCCGAAGCCCTACCAGAAGCCCCGCCCGCCGATATACCAAGCTGCCGACAGCACAAGCTCGTACACGTTTGCCGGGACGCGGGGGATCTGCACGACCACGGTGGGCCGGACCTTCGACGGGGTGAGGGAGGCGTGGAACGCATACCAGGATGCGGCGTCCAAGGCGTTCGGGCGCAACATGCCTTTTGCAAGAACGCCCGATGGCAAGAGCCTGAACGTCATGAGGTTGACCCACGTGGCCGAGACCCAGGAGCAGGCGGAGAAAGAGGCCAGGCTGGGGGTGAATGCATTCTTCCGGGCTGCGGTGGGAATAAACGATAGATGGGGGCGAACGGGCTCGGCGGCAGTGGACGAGGAGTTGACGAGCGACGAGCTAAACATGGACTGGTTCGACTTTGCGCAGGCGAAGGAGATAACGTGGGTCGGCTCGCCGGACTACGTGGCGGATAAGATCGCCAAGCTGCAGGAAGAGTTGGACTGCGAGCACGTGACGCTGTGGCCGAACCCGGGTTTCGTTCCCTTCGAGACCGTCTACCATAGCCTGGAGCTGTTCGCGGACAAGGTGATCCCGCGGTTTCAGCGGGAGTCGCTAGGTGCGCCGGTAGCGGCTTCGTAGGAGTTCTTGCTCCTACAAATATCAACTCCACTGCCGGATGCGTTTTGTGCATCCGGCAGTGCCATTGCTGAATTCGGGAGTTCCTGTTAGCTACGGGGAGAGTATAGAGACGTCCCTCCCCGTTCATACTTCGACGGGCTCAGCACTAGGAGGCCCGCAACTTCTGGATTCCCGATCGGGGTTGGGAATGACGGGAGACAGGGGATGTATTCCGGCTCGGGGGCCGGAATGACGTGGGATGCGCCAAGAGGGTCTAGTCTGGGCGGGTAGGTGGGAGCGAGGGGGTTAGCCTCCGGCCACGGCGGGGACGATGCTGACCTCATCGCCGCTGCTGACGGAGGTGGAGATGCCATCCTTGAAGCGGATGTCCTCGCCGTTGACGTAGACGTTGACGAACCGGTGGAGCTCCCCGTTATCGGCGACGAGTCGGGCCTTGATCCCCGGGTGAAGCGCTTCGAGGGAGTCGATACACTCCATGATATTCGTCCCTTCAACGGTGGCGCTGCTCTCTCCGTTGGTCATACGGCGAAGGGGCGTAGGGATCTTAAGGCTGACGCTCATTTAAGGGACCTCCTAAGTTTCTAATCCGCAAATCCAGGGTCGTAAGCTAACCTTCCACTATGTCGCCCACTATCGGGTCGACGCGGACGCCCGACTCGGAGACCCAGGCGAGGCCGCGATTGATCTGCTCTTCCTCGCCCTCAAGTTCGAGGATGACCCATCCCTGGGTCTCGGTGACGTCCGCCCGACGGATGTTGGTGACGACGTCGAAATTCTTGCCGAGGCCGTATATGACGGGTTGGGTGACGAGGTCCGTGGGGAAGGTGAACTTGGCTTTCATCTTTACCATGGGACGTCCTCCCGGGATTAGGGGCCGCCGTGGGCACGGATGCCGTTCCCGCGGGCCTCCAGGGCGTCTTCGAAAGAGCTCATGGTGGGTTCGACGGTGACAGGGTCGACGAGGGATTGAACGGGCTCCTGGGTCTTGAGGCCGGAGCCGGTAATGTAGGCGACGGTCAAATCGTCCCGTTTTATGGCGCCGGAGGCGGCGAGCTTCTTGAGGCCGGCGATGGTGACGCCCCC
>JAAXHX010000112.1:4063-11762 GCA_012270635.1 Dehalococcoidia bacterium
AGCCGTCGGCGGGATTGCCGATGGCGAGGGACTTGGCGAGGGTATTGGGCCTGACAGGTTTGATGTCCATGCGGTTGTTTTCGTAGGCGGTGATGATGGGGGAGCAGCCCCGGGCCTGGGCGATGGCCATCTTGGTGTGGGGTACGTCGGTGAGTCCGACCTGGGCCAGTTCGTTCATGCCCTTCCAGATTTTGGTGTACAGGGAGCCGGAAGCGGCGGGCACGACGGCCCAGTCGGGGCAGCGCCAGCCCAGCTGTTCGACGACCTCGAAGCCGAGGGTCTTGGAGCCCTCGGAGTAGTAGGGGCGCATGTTGATGTTGGCGAAGGCCCACTGGTACTTGTCGGCAAGCTCGCTGCAGAGCCTGTTGACCTCGTCGTAGTTGCCCTTCACCGCGACGAGGGTGGGGCCGTAGATGGCGGCGGAAAGCACCTTGCCGACCTCAAGGTCGGCGGGGATGAACACGTAGGCTTTCAGGCCGGCCCGGGCCGCGTGGGCTGCGACGCTGCCCGCGAGGTTGCCGGTCGAAGCGCAGGCGATGGTATCGAAGCCGAATTCTCGGGCCTTGGTGGAGGCGACGCCCACAACCCTGTCCTTGAAGGAGTGGGAGGGATTGCCGCAGTCATTCTTGATATAGAGGTTGTCCAGGCCCAGCTCTCGGCCGAGGTTTTCAGCTTTGAGGAGGGGAGTGTAGCCGGTGCCCAGGTTGACGATGTTGCCGTTGACGGGCAGAAGGTCCTTGTAGCGCCACATGTTGAGGGGCCCAGCCTCGACGCTCTCCCTGTTGAACGTGCGGGCTACGGCTGCGTAGTCGTAGACGACTTCAACGGGGCCGAAGCACCATTCGCAGACGTTCATGGGGTCAAGGGGGTATTCCTTGCCGCACTCCTTGCAGCGTAGGGCGATGGCGTTAGACATGATGGTCTGCCGGTTTCCGAGTCGTTGGGCGAATCCGATGGGCGTAAGGGAGGGCTTTACGGGCAATCTCTGGAAATATAAGGCGAAATCCGCGCTAGATGCTAGCAAGGGGCAGGTGTGATGTCAAGGAAATGTACTCGTTCAGTAGATTGGTGATACTCAAGGTCCTTCTTTCATTTGTAGTGTTGACGAAGTAACTGGAGAGGAGTGAGGTAACCTAGGGACTGGTGAAGACGGGCGGTGTTGTAGACCTTGTCCACCGAACGAGTACAGACCAGTATCACAGAAGAGCCGTCCCCCCTGCCGCCGGCGACGAGTCCCTTCGAAACACTGGGCGTTGCCTAGGCGATGCCTAACCCGCCATGGCTGTAATGGCTGCGTGTGGACTAGCCTCAGCGATGGCGTTAACCTTATGAGCATGGCCGAGACCTCCGCAGAAAGCCAAGAGCCTGCACTTCTCCGGCGCCCGGGCGTCCCGGCAGTTGCCGGGACAAGCCCGGGCGCTGAGGCGACCGTCAATAGTCGTCTGCTCAAGTTCGGGCCGCGGGTGTTCTATGGCTGGTACATGGTCGTCTGTGGGTGGGTGTTCCTCACCCTCGGCTATGGAACCCTCTTCTCCGCGCCTCTCATCTTCTTCGAATCGTGGTCCGAAACTTTCGGCTGGGGTCGGGGCACGATCTCCAGCGCGTTCTCATTGACCCTCCTGGTGGTGGCCCTGGCCTCGCCTGGCGCGGGCAAGATCACCGACAAGTACGGCTCACAGCCCGTCATGTTCTTCGGCGGCGTGATGTTGGGGGCAGGAGTATTCCTGCTCCGCTGGATCTCCGAACCCTGGCACCTGTACGGCGCGCTGATGGTCGCCGCGTTGGGGTTCGCATTTTCCGTGTCGGTGCCCGTCAACGTCCTCATAGCCCGATGGTTTGAAAGAAAGCGGAGCCTGGCGATAGCCGTCACGTATACCGGCATCGGGGCCGGGGGGCTGATCGGCATTCCCGTAGCCACGGTCTTGATCGACCTGTACGGCTGGCAAGCGGCCGCGACCATCTTGGCCATTTCGGTGTGGGCCCTGCAATTGCCCCTAAGCGTGGTCGTGGTCCGAAGAGACTCCCAGTCCCTGGGCCTGCGCCCCGACGGCGACCCCGAAACAGCCCTCCCCGCCGAATCTCGGGCGTCCCGCACCGGGGCATCTCCATCCGGCGCACTGGCCGGGGTCACGCTGAGCCAGGCGGCCAAAACGCTAAAATTCTGGGTGGTCGGGATACTGTTCTTCGTGGCGTTGTGCAGCTCATTCGGCACCTTCACCCAGACTCAACCCTTCCTGGGAGACCTCGGTTACGCCGCAAGGGTGGCATCGATCCTGCTCTCCATTAACGGTGGCATAGTCATATTCAGCAAGTTCATGTACGCCTACCTGAGCGACAAGGTCCCGATCAAGGCCATCCTGGGCACGGCTACCCTCGGCGCGATGTTGGCCCCCACCATGATGTTCAGCGTGGTGTTCCTGGATGCGCCACGCACCATGGGGTTGCTCATTCCGCTCATCCTTGCCAGCGCGGGGACGGCGTTCAGCGCCATCGTTCCCATAGTGGCGGCATCGTCCTTCGGGATAAGGCACGTGGGCGCGATATCGGGCGCTTTGGGGAGCTTCGCGCTTTTCGGGATGGCCGCAGGCCCGACCGTGATCGGCAACCTGTACGAGCTGAACAACAGCTATGCCCTGCCCTCGGGGCTGTTCATGGGTTGCATGTTCGGGGCTTTCCTGATGCTGATAAAGGGGCCCTCTCTGGGCGGGGGGAGAATAAAGCGGCGGGAGTCTGCATGAATTTCGACTTCGACGTGGGGGTGGTGGGAGGCGGGATACTGGGACTCTCGGCGGCGCGGGAGCTGACGCGCAGGTTTCCGGGCCTCGGTATCGTCGTTATCGAAAAAGAGCGTGAGTTGGCCCTACACCAGACGGGCCGCAACAGCGGGGTTATTCACTCCGGCATCTACTACCGGCCCGGGTCTCTAAAGGCCAAAAACTGCGTGACGGGAGCGCGACTCCTCACCCAATTCTGCGACGAACGCGGCATCCCCTACGAAAAATGCGGCAAGGTAATCGTTGCGGTGGACGAGTCTGAGATACCGGCCCTGGAGGATCTGTTTCGCAGGGGAAAGGCCAACGGGGTGCCGGGACTGAGGAGGGTCGGGCCGGAAGAGATGAAGGAGTTGGAGCCCCACGCCCGAGGCCTTGCCGCGCTGCACTCCCCCGAGACGGGAATCATCGACTACAGGCGCGTCGCAGAGGCCTACGCCGCGGACTTCAAGGAACGGGGTGGACAGGTCTTGCTGGGAACGGCTCTGCGAAGAATCAGACCGTTTTCCGATGGGATAACGCTTGTCACCTCGGGAGGAGACCTGAAGGTCAGGCGCCTCATCAATTGCGCGGGCCTATACGCCGACGTGGTAGCCAACATGACCGCCCCCAGCCGGGACGTTCGCATAGTGCCGTTTCGGGGCGACTACTACACCCTCTCGCCCCGGGCGGAGGGGCTGGTGAAAGGCCTAATCTACCCGGTCCCCGACCCCGCTTTCCCCTTCCTGGGCGTCCACTTCACCAGGACGGTCCACGGGTACACGGAGGCGGGCCCCAACGCCGTCCTCGCCTTCGCCAGGGAGGGATACACTATCGGCAAGGTGAATGCGGGTGAGCTTCTGAACACCCTCTCCTTTCCCGGGTTCTGGCTCTTGACTCGCCGCTACTGGCGCATGGGGATGCAGGAGATGTTCCGGTCGGTCAGCAAGCGGGCGTTCCTCAAGGCGGCGCGAAGGCTGGTCCCCGAGATTCGAGAAGAGGACCTCGTCGAGCGAGGGTCGGGGGTTCGGGCGCAGGCGGTCGACCGGAAGGGACGGCTGCTGGATGACTTTCTCATCAGCGCGGGCAATAATGCGGTGCACGTAAGGAACGCGCCTTCTCCGGGGGCAACGGCGTCCATAGCCATAGGCCGGCACGTGGTGGACGTTGCTGAGAAGACTTTCGGGTTGAACGGAAGCTAGAAAGGGGCGACGCGATGGCACAACCTCAGCTGGTCGACGTACACATGCACATATACAGGACTCGGGAGTGGGGGCAGCGCCGAATGGCCGGCTACAGCATCACCGAGTACGGCGAGAAGGACGACGTTTCCTCCACCGACTCCAATGGCAGCCCCGAGGAGGCGGTGCAGGACATAATCGAGTCGGGTTTCCACAGGGCCGTGGTGGCAAACATGTTCGTCGCAGACCAGGCCCGTGACTTTGCCGTCTTCAACCTCGGCGAAGAGCTGAGCGAAGCCGAGCGGGCCGAGGCCCTCGCTGAGATCGAGTCCTCCCCCGCAACCCTTCTCCGGGAGTTCAACGGCTGGGCCTGCGACCTCGCGGCAAAGCATGAGACCCTGGCGCCCTTCGTGGCCGTGGACCCCGACAGCCTGCCGGGCGAGGAAGGAGCAAGACATCTCCGGGAACTGGTCGAAGGGCGCGGCGCCAAGGGCGTGAAGGTCCATCCCGTCCTTCAAAAGTTCGAGATGGCCGACCCGCGGATGTGGCCCATCTACGAAGTCTGCCAGGAGTTGAACGTACCGATACTGAGCCACTCGGGGCCCGCGTCCGACGGCACGCCCTACGCCGAGCCCCGGGCCTTTGCGCCCGTGCTGGAGGCATTCCCGAATTTGAAGATCGTCATCGCTCACGTTGGCGGGGCAACCTGGGAGCAGGCGTTGGACATCGCCCGGGCCTATCCCAACGCCTATTTCGACAGCTGCGAGGTTATAGAGTGGACGGGCGCGCCCAATGCCCCCACGGACGAGGAACTGGCCCGGCTCATCCGGGACATCGGCCCCGGACGGGTAATGATGGGCTCCGACTATCCCTGGTATGGCCTCACCCGGAGCGTGGACCGGATAATGGAGTTGCCCATCCTGTCGGACGGAGAGAAAGAGGCGATGCTCGGGGCCAACGCCATCGAGATTCTGGGCCTCTGAGTCCGACACTCAAAAGTAACATAGGAGACACGCAGGACTTGGGCAGAGGGGACAAGAAGTCGGGGCCCGTGGTGCTGGTCATCGACTACGGGGCCAGCAACCTCAGGAGCGTACAGAAGGCGTTCACCAAGCTGGGGTACGAGGCGCGGGTCTCGGGGGCGGCGGCGGATATCGAAGCGGCGGATGCCCTGGTGCTGCCGGGCCAGGGCGCGGCCCATCCCACGATGGAAGGGCTACGGGAAAGAAGGTTGGTAGAGCCGATGCTGAACTACATCTCCGATGGACGGCCCTTCTTCGGGGTGTGCATGGGCCTGCAGGTGCTGTTCGGCGTTTCCGCCGAGGGGGACCAGGAATGTCTCGGGGTTCTGCCGGGAACGGTGGACCGGCTGCCCGACACCGTAAAGCTGCCCCACATCGGGTGGAACCAGGTGTCCCAGAGTCGAGTGAACCCCCTCTTCAAGGGAATCGCCGACCTTTCTTACTTCTACTTCGTGCACAGCTACCACCCTGTGCCCTCGGACCCCGGTCTGGTGTTGGCCACCACGGAGTATGGCCGCACCTTCTGCTGCGCGGCGGCCCGGGGGAACGTGGTCGCCACCCTGTTCCACCCCGAGAAGAGCGGGACGCTGGGCCTGAGGATGTACGAAAACTTCATGCAGAGCTGGGTTCTGGAGCAGCGATGGAAGTCATCCCGGCCATAGACCTGAAGGGTGGGCGGTGCGTTCGCCTCCTGCAGGGCGATTTCGACAAGGAGACCGTCTTTTCGACGGATCCCGGCGCAGTGGCCCGGGAGTGGGAGCGAGCCGGGGCCCCGCGGATACACGTGGTGGACCTGGAGGGCGCCGCCTCGGGGCGCTCGGAAAACCCCGAGGCCGTGGCCCGCATCCTGGAAAGCGTGAAAGTCCCCGTGCAGCTGGGCGGCGGGGTGCGAAACATGGAAGCCTTGGAGGGCTGGCTGCGCCTGGGGGTTGGCAGGGTGGTGTTGGGTACGGCAGCGGTGGAAGACCCGGTCTTCGTACGGGAGTCGTGCGGAAGGTTCGGGGAGGGGGTGGTCGTTGGCATAGATGCGAGGGATGGACGGGTGGCAGCCTCGGGATGGAAAAGGACGACGGACGTGGAGGCCATGCAGTTGGTAGAGCGGGTTAAAGAGCTGGGGGCGCATCGTATTATCTACACCGACATCTCAAGAGACGGGACGATGTCGGGGCCTAACTTTGAGTCGGTGCGCCAGGTCGCATCCCGGGCCGGGATGCCCATCATCGCATCCGGCGGCGTATCCAGCATCGAGCACCTGAAGTCGTTGCGCAACCTGGGGGTGGAGGGGGCGATAGTCGGCAGGGCGCTGTACACGGGGGACGTAGACCTGGCGAAAGCGATAAGGGCCGTGAGCTAACCGGGAGTCCGACACATGACTGCAGAGCGGGCCAAATCGACGATTTTCATAGACAACGATAGGGTCAGGGTGCTGGAGTGGCGGTTCGCACCAGGGGCGGAAGTGGGACATCACCGCCACGGCCTCGACTACGTTGTGGTTCCGATAATGGACGGCGAGATACGCGTGGTCACGTCGGAAGGGGAGTCGGTGAACCGGCTTAGGGTCGGGCGGCCTTACTTCCGGGAAGCGGGAGTCGAGCACAACGTGATAAACGCGAACGACGGGGAGTTCGCGTTTATCGAGGTGGAGATCAAATAGGCGCCCCTAGCACCTCTTCGGCTAGCGCCAGTTATCGTCGGAGGGGTAGACGTTGGTGCAGAGGGTGCGGGAGTAGGGCTTGGCCAGCCAGTCCTTGGTAGTGTCCCGCCATTTCACGAAGTGGGGGGCCTCCCTGTGGGCTGCGATCGCGGCCTTGTCCATGTAGACCTCGTACAGGTGGATGCGGTTCGGCTCCTCGTTGTCCTGAAGCACGTCGAACCGTAGGCAACCGGGCTCGTCATCGTTGGCGCCCTTGGCATCCAGAAGCAGCTCCTCGATGAAACGTTCCTTGTACTCGGGCTGGACGTCTATGGTCACCAGCAGGGCTATCATGGGTTTCTCCTCGATTTGTAGTGTCGGGTCCCGGGGCTACAAGGGGAGGGCAACGGCCTGCCCCGACTGCGCGCTCCGGGTCACGGCCTCCGTGAACTCCATGTACTTGACGCCGTCTTCGAAGGAGGTCAGCTTGATCTTCTCCTGCCCCCGTATGGCGCCGACGAACTCTTCCTCCACCTGCCAGCTTCCCCGCTTCTCCGGGGCGATGCTGATCTCCTCCAGCGCCGAATCGCCTTTCCGTCCGCCCATGATGGTCTGCCCCGACTTGTCAATGAACAGGCTCCCCTCCGTGCCGTTTATCCAGATGCCCGACTCCTGGCCCAGCCCGATTACCGAGCTTATCCTGATCCGGGCCTGGGCCCCAATGGCCATGCGGCAGATCACGTCCACGTGGTCGGGGACGGTTACGAAGCCGAGGTTCCCGGCGTCGTCCCGGCGAATGGGCACGTTCACCGTCGTCATCGCCATGACCTCGGATGCCGGGCCGACCCAGCGGATGAGGGCCTCGTACCAGATGCCCATGTGCATTATATTCAGTCCACTGAGCTCCCTGCTCTGACGCCAGGCAATGGGGGAATCCCTTTCCAGGAACTGGTCGCCGTTCACGTTCATGTCGATGGCCAACACCTCTCCCAGGTACCCGTCGGCGACCAGGGACCGGACGGTCTCGTCGATGGCAAAGGTGAAGGGAGAGGGGACTATCTGGGTGACGACGCCGGGGCGCTCATTGGAGGCGTCGAACATGGCGTGGGCCTC
>JAAXHX010000113.1 GCA_012270635.1 Dehalococcoidia bacterium
CAAAAGGGCTCCGTCGACTTCGACGGCGAGCAGTACCACGCTCATATCAATGCCTCGGACGCGTTCCCCGACCTCCCGGTAATGGCCTCGGCGCTCAGGCCCCGGTCCTTCCGGCTGTGCGGCGAGGAGGCGGACGGCGCAATCAGCTGGGTCTGCCCGTTGGCCTACCTGCGGGACTCAGCGCTGCCCGCCATGCGAGAGGGCGCCGAAGCCGCCGCCCGCCCGACTCCCCCACTTATAGCGCACGCCGTGGTATCGGTCCACGAGGAATACGAAGAGGTCAAAGCCGCTGCCCTGAAGGACATGGAGTACTACCCAACAGCCCCCTTCTACCAGCGGATGTTCGCCCTCGCCGGATATCCCGAAGCCGAGGAAACCCAGGGCTGGAGCGACCGGATGTTGAAGGAGATAGTGATATCCGGCCCCGAGGACAAGGCGGCGCGAAGGCTGGAGAAGTTCTTCGACGCGGGCGCCGGGGAAGTCCTGGTATCCATAGTGGCCGCGGGCCCCAACAAAGCGGCCTCGTGGGAGCGAACGGCCAGGCTGCTGGCGAGCCTCTAGTCGTCCCAGTAGGGCGTGTAGCCCGTGGTGGTCAGCTGCTCCAGGCCGGTGGCCGTGACCTCGTACATGTCCTCCACCTTCACGACCACGGTCTCGCCGCCCACCTCCACCGAGGTCTCCGGCTCCAGGCAGATGACCATCCCCTCCTCCAGCTCCGCGTCCACGGCCATCATGTCGGGGCGGTAGATGATGGGGAGCTCGCAGGCCCGGAGCCCGACCCCATGGCCCAGGGAGTAGGGCGTGGTAGGGTAGCCGGACTTTGCCAGCAAGTCGTTGACGGTGCGGTCCAGGTGGGATGCCCGGACACCGGGCCTGGCTTCGGCCTCTGTAGTCCGGTGGGCCTCCATCAAGACCTTCCAGGCCTTCTGCACAGGCCCGGGGGGCTCGCCGACGAAACCCGTCCTGCACATATCCGAGCCGTACCCTCCCTTCACGTAGCACCCCCAGTCGAAGGCCATGGTCGCGCCCGCCTGCAGCCTGCTTCCCCTGGGAAACCACCCGGCGGTCAGCTGGCTTTCTCCCTTTATGCACACGTTGTGGGTGATGAACTCCGCCCCCTGGGCCCGCATCGTCCCGTCGATAGCGGAAAGCACCTCGAAGTCTAGGGCGCCTTCGCGCATGGCCTCGAGGCCCGATTCCCCGCCCGCCGACGCGATTTCGGCGCTGGACCGGACCAGTCTGATCTCCTCCGGGTGCTTCACCTGTCGGGCCAGGGCCAGGGGCATGTAAGCGTCCAGAAACATGGCCTCCGACATCATCTGCTTCATTCCATCCCAAAGCTGGAAGGGCATGGCGTCGACGCCCACCCGCCGGGCCCCGAGGCTTCGCAGCTTGCGGGAAAGGATGTCGACCCAGATCTCGGCCTGGGTTATGCTGGACACCCAGGAGGGCGTAGGCACGTACTCCGTGATCCAGGGCAGGGCCGGCATGGGCTTGTCGACGACGCGGTCCACGTAGGGGATGTACAGGGAGGCTTCGCCCTCCGGCGTCACGATAGCTGCAAACCAGTCGTATGCTTCGCAGATGAGGTAGACGCCGAAGTCGGTGGCGTAGCGGATGTTGTCGTGACCCATCAGGACTAGGGCGTCGACGTTGGCGTCCCTCATCACCTGGGCGACCCTGTCGGTCCGGTGCTTTCGGAGCCCGTCCCAATCGATTTCCGGGTAAGAGTACATGCTCACCTCCCGTCGGGGGGTCTGTCGTACTTCGGGTCTTAGTACCGCTATTCTATGGCTTTTCATAGGCGAGGGGCTAGGCGCACAGTGATAAAATAACCCCCGAGACCCCCGAAACCCCGACCGCGAAGGAGCGCCCAATTGAGCATCGAAGAACGGGCCGAGAGCATCTACCGGGACGCCATCGCCATCGACGGGCTGAACATCAGCAACTGGGAGAGCCCGGCGGTATACCGGAGCCTGAGCAACGGCAACCTCACGGCCATCAACGCCACCATCGCCGTATGGGAGGGCTTCGAGGAGACGATGGACCACGTGGCAGGCTGGAAGCGCCGCTTCCGGGAGATGCCCGACACCCTCTCTCAAGTCCGGTCGGTGGACGACATCTACAAGGCCAAGGAAGACGGGACGGTGGGGATAATCCTCGGGTTTCAGAACGCCTCGCCCATCGAGAACAAGCTGGACAGGCTGGAGCTTTTCCACGACCTGGGGGTCAGGGTAATCCAGGTGACGTACAACGAAAGGAACCTGCTCGGCAACGGCTGCTGGGAGCGCACCGACGAGGGACTGAGCCTCTTCGGGCAGGATGCGGTGAGGGAGATGAACCGGTTGGGCATACTCATCGACCTCTCCCACGTCGGGGACCGGACCACGCTGGAGACGGCGGACCTGTCGGACAAACCCGTCTCGGCCACCCACGCCAACGCCCGCTCCTTCTTCGAGCATGTGCGCAACAAGACCGACGACGCCCTCAGGCTTATCGCCGAGAAGGGCGGGGTTATCGGGGCCAACGCCTTTCCGCCCTTCCTGCCCAAGAGCTTCGAGTCCACCCTATCGGACTACGTGGATGCAATAGACGACCTGGTGGACAGGGTCGGGATCGATCACGTGGCCATCGGCACCGACTACACCCAGGACCAGTCCAACTCCTTCTTCGACTGGCTATTCTCACAGCAGGGCACAAAGATCAGGCCTCGCCCCGTGCCCTATCCCTCCCCCCTCCTCCACCCCAAGGGCATGGAGACCCCGGACCGCTTTTCCAACATCGCTGTGGAGCTGCTGAACCGGGGTTATGGCGAAGAAGACGTCAGGAAGATCCTGGGTGGGAATTGGGTGCGGCTGCTGCGGGAAGTCTGGGCAGACTAGCGTATACTTGGCGGGGCAGCGTCGGGCGGGCCGATGGGCCGGCGGACGCGGGCCGCGGAGGGGAAGCAGGCCATTAAGATGTGACGCTCGCCGACCCCGGCACAGGCGGCAAGCCGGTCGGACACCGGCAGACAATCCGGCAACATATCTCTCAGGCAGTCCCCCTTGAACCAAAATCCTCCACCCACCGGGCGGCGCAGGCTCGTCATCGGGTCCCTGACCTCGGGCCACGCCATCAGCATCTCCTCCATCCTCACCATCGGGCTGCTGCTGCCCGACATCACCGCCGACCTGGACCTTTCGCCCCTGGATCAGGGACTGGTCGGGGCCTCGGCTACCCTGGCAGTGCTCTTCCTCACCATACCCTCGGCCTGGATTTCGTCCCGCTACCGGCCCTGGAGGGTTGCGAGCCTGGGGTTGATCGTAATTTCGGGGTTCGCTTTCCTGCATGGCTGGGCCCCGGGGCTCGGCTTGCTGCTTCTGGGAAGGCTCGGCATGGCCATAGCCTACGCGCAGACGGAGGCCGCCACAGCATTGCTGGTCCAGCAGTGGTCGACCCGCAGGCAGGTGGCCCCGACCAACGGCATGATGATCTCCGGCGGCGACGTCGTCATCGGGATCGCATTCCTGTTGACGCCCTTCCTGATCGACTGGCTAGACGGCTGGCGGAACGTAATGTACATGTGGGCGGGCCTGAGTCTACTCAGCGCCGTCACCTGGATGGTCCTGGGAGGCGAGCGTCAGACCCCCGAATACGTGGAGCGCCTAGGGTCCCAGCAGGGAAGCCCCTTGTCGGGCATCATCAAGTACAAGGAGTTGTGGCTCCTGGGAATCGGCATGGCGGGAGGCGTGGCCCTGGAGAACGCCTTCACCGTGTTCTGGCCCACGTTTGCCCAACAGGAGATGTCGGTCGACCCCAGGATAGTCGGGATAAGCATGGCGTTGTACATGTTTGCCGCAGCCCCCGCCGAGCTGTTCGTCGTATCCCTCTCCTTCTTACAGACCAGGCAGCTGACCGTTATGGCTGTGACCGGCGTGGTGACCATGGGCGCTCACATGGCCCTGCTGTTCACCGGTTCAGAGGTGCTCGTATGCCTCATCAACGTAGGCCGCGGGCTCTCGATTTGCTACTTCCCGGTCATCGTCACCATGGTCTACCAGCTCCCCGGGATACGACCTCGAGAAGTGGCGATAGGACTGGCTTTCATCTACACGCTGATGAATGCGGGCGCCTCCTTGGGGCCGCTGCTGGTCGGGGGTCTGTTCGAGGCGACGGGCGACCTGCAGGCATCGCTGTTCGTGACGACCTTTCTCTCCCTGACCCTGGTGGTGTCGGCGCTGCTCCTCGGGCGGAGGATGGGCGAACGGGTCAGCGAGGAGTCCGCACCGGCGTAGACGGGCCGGGGCAGCCGGGACCCGGGCGTGCTATAGTCATTCCTCAGACCTCGTGAATTCCCGTATGCGGAGACATGCCATGAACGAAATCGACAAAATATTGGAAATCTCCAAGAGCGTTGCCGTGGTGGGCCTGTCACCCCGCTCGGAGCGGGACAGCCACGGCGTAGCCGGATACCTTCAGCAACAGGGGTACAGGATCATCCCGGTCAATCCCTCGGCCTCGGAAATTCTGGGAGAAAAGTGCTACCCGGACCTCGCATCGGTCCCGGGCCCCGTGGATGCCGTCGACATCTTCCGCCGCTCGGAGGAGGTGCCGGCCATAATCGCCGATGCCATCAAAATCGGGGCGCGGGCGGTGTGGATGCAGAAGGGCGTGGTGAGCGAAGAAGGGGCATCGGCGGCAAGGGAGGCGGGCCTCATGGTGGTCATGGACGAGTGCATGGAGTGCGAGGTCCGGGCCCGGGTGGGGGGTTAGGGGGACCAGATGACAAGTAGCCTGGCTACATGCGGAGGTAACAGTGCAACTTTGGCCAAAAAGTCAGACTAGGCGAGCTCTGGCGGTCGCCGCACTGATTCTGACCGCAGTTGCAGTGGTATCTGTGATATTCCTTGCCAACTGGTCAGATAGGAGCACGCTTCAAGAGTGGGCTAACATTGTCCAGTCGATAGTGGTTGTTCTTGCA
This sequence comes from Dehalococcoidia bacterium, assembly GCA_012270635.1. The sequence continues at coordinate 4,964 of JAAXHX010000113.1, forward strand.
ATCATTGTCGGCGGCATTTTCGCTCTGTTCAAATTACAGGCATTCAGAGATTTTGATCCTCACTTAACCATCACCCACAAGGTTACTCATCGACCGATAGGTGACAGTTACGTACATATCGACATAACTGCAAAGCTACTTAATAGTTCAAAGGTTCAAGTGGAAATTCGTGAAGGATTCTTTTCATTGCAACGCATTTCTCCCACGACGGACACAGAGATAGAAGGTTTGTTTGAGGAGATGGTAGTTAGAAAAGAAAAGAGAAGTTTACAATGGCCGACTCTGTACGAATTACGTAGTGATTGGGACAAGGGAGAATTGACGGTGGAACCAGGGGAGTCACATTATGAAAGCACAGAATTCATCGTATCAAGTGATATCGAATCCGTTATAATGTACACGTACTTCTCGAATCCTAGGTTTCCACTGTCGTCGGCGACGCCCAAAGGCTGGGCAGCAAGTACGGTATATGACATATCGCAGAACAACTAGTCCTAATGGTTGTGGGGAGGCGTTATGACATCTAACGATAAATCTTCGAATGAGGAAAGCACCCCTATCGTAGCGATTAAGGGGACTGGACCCAAAGAAAGGCCTCCAGTGCCAGCAGACCTGCTTAAGCCTCCCGGCGCGAAGCCCGGCAAGAAAACTTAGTTGTGAGCGTGGCCAGCAACCTAACTTCGAAATGGGACTGACAGTCTGTGACATAGGTTGTACGTGGCAAGGGCGGCGGGCCTCATGGTAGTCATGGACGAATGCATAGAGTGCGAGGTACGGGCTCGGGCGGGGGTTAGGGGGAGTTGCTCGCCTAGTCGGAGTTATGCCGACTCTATATCGGTGAGAGCGAAATCGGAGCCTTTGAACAACAGGGGTTCCCGTGTGGTCTCCGCCAGCGCGTAGGCGAAGCAGTCACCGAAGTTCAGGCCTGCCGGATGGTTGCCCTTGCCGAATCGCCGCCAGGCCCGGCGTGCGGCCTGCGCTTTCTCAAGGGTGACCGGGACTAGTTCTATTGGCCCTCTTTCCAACAAGACGTCCAGTTGATACCCGCCCATCACACCGCTACGGCTTTCGACAACTATGGTCGCCTCCAATAGGCTGGCGGTCGACATGCGACAGCGCGGAGCTTGCGCTATTGCCGTTTCATAGCGCTTGGCGTCCGGCTCTCCGAACAGGATGGCCAAGACCGCCGATGTATCGACTATCACCTCGGCAGCCCGCGTTCGTCGTAGAGAAAGTCTCCGTGCTCAATGGCGGACGGGCCGTCGCGCAGAAGAGCAGCACAGCGTTGGCCTATCTCGTGCAACTCTTTGACCCGCTCCTCAATGCTGCGTTCACGCTTCTCGCGCTCCAGGCGCTCCTTGAGGGCCACGGTGATAGCCCCGGTCATCGTCTCGCCCGTCAGGCGAGCCAACTCGCCGGCCAGTCGGCAGGTCTCTTCGTTTTTGATGTTGAGGCTCATGTCGACCCTTCCAGGGTGGAGATTCTCATAAAAAGTCTACCATAGCGCTCAACGAACCGGCGCGAGTTTGATGCTCGCCAAGCGTATCCGATTGACACCGACGCCCCGCTAAAGGTATGTTTTGGGCCGTTTCCGGCCCGTGCCTTGGCCGGCCCCTAACATGCCTCAAGCGGACGTCATATTCCACAACGGCAAGGTGATCACCGTCGACGCGCGGGACACCATCGCCGAGGCCGTTGCGGTCACGGGCAACAAGATATCGGCCGTCGGGGCCGACGCCCAGGTGATGAGGCTGAAGGGGGATGCAACGCGGGTCGTCGACCTGGCCGACAGGGCCCTCTTGCCTGGCTTCAACGATGCCCACACCCACCTAGAGCTCACGAGCCTGGGCCTCGGGCTCGCCGTGAGCTGTCACACCCCTCCCCACGAGAGCATCGAGGACATCCTGACAACCCTGCGGGAGCACGCCTCAGGGGTGCCCAAGGGCGAGTGGATCATAGCCCAGGGCAGCCTCTTCCAGGACATGCGCCTGCGAGAGAAGCGCTACCCCGACCACCGGGACCTGGACCGCGTAAGCGTCGACCACCCCATCCTCTTCAAGACCAGCTACCACATGGTTGTCGTGAACAGCAAGGTGCTGGAGATAGCCGGGATTACCGCGGACACCCCCGACCCCCAGGGCGGCATCATCGAAAGGGACGCCTCCGGCCAACCCACGGGCCGGATGAAGGACATGTACCATCGGCTCCCCGTCCCCATGCCCGACTACGAGGCGGTCAAGGACGCCATCAAGCGCACCGGCTGCGACCGATTTCTAGCCAACGGCGTCACCACCGTCCAGGAGAAGTCGGAGACGGTGGCGGGGCTGGGGGCCATGCGGGAGTTGATAGACACCGGCGAGATGCCCCTGAGGCTGAGCGTCTATATCCACGTGCCCGGCACCCTTCCCCTGGACAGGGTGCTCAACGGCGATGTCGGGGACTTCGAGTTTGACGATGAATGGTTCAGGCTCGGGGGAGTCAAGCTGTTCATCGACGGCGGGTTCTCCGCAAGGGCCGCCGCCCTCCAAGACCCCTACGAAGGCCACCCCGATATCACCGGCAAGCTCGGATACGAGGACCGTGAGCTCAGAAGAATCGTGCGAAGGGTGCACCGGGCCGGGCTCCAGCTGCGCATGCACACCAATGGAGACCGGGCCATCAACCAGCTTCTCGATGCCTTTGAAACGGTCTTCGGCATTCCGGCGGGCGTCGGGGACGACTCATCCTTCCGACACCGCGCCGAGCACATCGGCAACGTCCTCCTGCGGGACGACCTGACCATCTCCCGCCTTGCCAGCGCGAAGGTCCTGCCGGTCCCCAACCCCGCGTTCATCTACAGCGTCGCCGAGTTTCTCCCCCCGTACCTCGGCCCCGAACGCACCCACCCATCTTTTCGCTTCAGGACCCTGCTAGACGCCGGGTTCCGGGTGCCGGGCAGCTCGGACTGCACGGGGACCGACCCCTGGCTGGTCAACCCCATGTTCGGCATCTGGTGCCTGGTCAACCGGCGCACCTACTCCGGCGGCCTGCTGGAGCCCGAGGAGAAGGTGTCGGTGGGCGAGGCCATACGCATCTACACGTACAATTCGGCCTACGCCGAGTTCCAGGAAGAGGTCAAGGGCTCCATCGAGGAGGGCAAACTGGCCGACCTCGTGGTATTGGAACGGGACCCGCTGACTACACGGGCAGAAGAGCTGAAGGACATACGCGTCGACCAGACGTGGGTCGACGGCAAGCGGGTTTTCAGTCGGGACGCTGCATAGGAGGCTTACCATGGCAGGCAAAGAGGAACTGGGCCCCAATCACATCAAGGACTACGAACTCGGGCCCATGCCGAAGTACGGCAACTACCCCCAGGCGCTCCTGGACACCTTCAGGGTGAAATCGCTGCTAAGCCCCGGCTCCCACCTCAAGACCGACGACGCTCATGCCGGCCTGCTGGAGATCGCCCCGGGCACCGACTACCCGGCCCACGTCCACGCCTGGCCCGAGGCTTACTTCATCATCGAGGGGACGGCGGACTGCACCTGGGGCGAAGACTCCTTCACGGCCGAGTCCGGCACCATGATCTACGGCCCTCCCCACACCTCCCACGCCATGCGCATCACCAGCGAAGAACCCATGCTCGCCCTGGTCTTCAGCTGGGCCCCGGGAGGCGACCGAGGCGTCTTCACCGAAGACGGAAGGCTAATCTAACCAACGTGGAAAAGTAACCAACTTATGAAATTCAGCTACTACCTGCCCTGCTACTATGCCGACAAGTCCAAGCCCGCCGCCGAGCTCTACGCCGAGGCAGAATACCAGGCCCAGTACGCCGAGGAACTCGGCTACGACGCCATCGTCATCCCCGAGCACTACTTCATGAACTATCTGGCCTGCCCGAACCTGCTGATGTTCGCGGTCAGGGTGTCGCAACTGGTGAAGCTGCGAATAATGTCGGCGGTCATTCCCATCCCCCTGTATCACCCGCTGCGTCTCGCCCAGGACATCGCCTTTGCGGACGTGCTGACGGGAGGGAGGCTGGAGATCGGCCTCGGGCGGGGGGCCTTCGTGCATGAGTTCGAGCGGCTGCAGATACCCCGGGACCAGAACCGGGCCATGTTCAACGAATGCCTGGACATCATGATCAAGGCATGGACCTCGGAGGGGGACTTCTCCTACGAAGGGGCTTTCTGGCAGTTCCCGGAAACCACCATACTGCCCCGGCCCCTCCAGCAGCCCCACCCCCCGATATGGATGTCCGGCCAGTCCGACCTGTCGGTGCAGTACGCAGTGGCCCACGGCTACAAGCTGATGAACACCCCCCTCAGGAGCGGGTTCGAGGCCCTGGAGGACACCTACGAGGTCTACTCCGACGCGCTCGACGAGTGGGGCAGAACGGAGGAGGAATGTCCCCTCCTCATCCTTCGCAACGCCTTCGTCTCCGAGGACAGGAATGTCCTGGAGCGGCAGGCCAAGAACCTCCACTACAATCACCAGCAGTTCGTGACCGTGTACACGGGCCCCAGCGTCGTGAGGGAGGGGATGATAGAGCCGCAGAATATCGCCTACGAGCCGTGGGAGGTGTTCGACAACGTTATCAGCGGCACGCCCGACGAGGCGATCCGGAAGGTGGAGCAGTACCGGGACCTGGGAATCAAATACGTGTGCGCAAACATGAGCTTCGGCGGTAGCCACGAAGAGGTGCTGGAGTCCATGCGCCTCTTCGCCGAACACGTGATGCCCGAGTTCCCAGACTAGGGAGGGGGCCGGTCGTGTATAATGCGGCCCAGGACCCAGGCCCCGAAACCGTGGCTGTGCGAGCGTGAAGAGGGAGCGGTCGATGAAGAAATTTAACGTTGTCCACTATCTGAACCAGTTCTTCGCGGGAATAGGCGGAGAAGAGAAGGCGGACGCCGGCCCCGGGGCCCGGGAGGGGGCCGTAGGCCCGGGCCTGGCCCTGGACCGGACCCTGGGAGAAAGCGGCCATGTGGTCGGCACCGTCTTCTGCGGCGACAACCACATCTCCGAAAACCCAGACAAAGCGACCCAGGAGGTCGTCGAGCTAATATCGCAGTTCAAGCCCGACATAGTGATTGCCGGGCCGGGGTTCGGGTCGGGGCGCTACGGGCTAGCCTGCGGCCAGGTGTGCCAGGCGGTCAAGGAGAGCCTCGGCGTCCCGGTGCTCACCGGCGTACACAAGGACAGCCCCGCCGCCGAGACCTACAAGGGGAAAGTCCTGATGGCATCGACCAAGGACTCGGCGGCAGGCATGGCAGAGGCCATGGCCGTGATCGCCCGGCTGGCCTCGAAACTGGTCAACAAGGAGGAGCTGGGCCCGGCCATGGAGGAGGGCTACCTTCCGACGGGACGCCGCGTTAACCGCTTTTCCGACAAGACCGCCGCCGAGCGGGCCGTCGACATGCTGATGCGCAAGCTGCGGGGCGAGGACCCGAGGACCGAGTGGCCCCTCCCCAAGTACGAGCAAGTCGCTCCCGCCCAGGCGCTGGCCAACGCCTCCGACTCCACCATCGCCATCGTCACCGAGGGCGGCATCGTCCATCGCGGCAACCCCGAGAAGCTGGAGTCGGGCTGGGCCACCAAGTGGGTAAAGTTCGACACCGCGGAAGAGCCCGAGATGACCCCCGACAAGTTCCAGAGCATCCACGGCGGCTTCGACACCACAGCCGCCAGCGCCGAGCCGAACCGCATGGTCCCCCTGGACGCCGCCCGGGAGCTGGAGGGCCAGGGCGAGATAGGCAAGCTCCACGACTACGTCTACAGCACCACCGGCAACATGGGCCCCATAGCCAGCTTCAAGAAGTTCGGGCAGGAGATCGCCGCCGAGCTGGCGTCCGCGGGGGTCCAGGGAGTAATCCTGACCGCAACCTGAGGCACCGGCACGCGTAGCGGCGCTACGCTTCAGAAGGAGCTGGAGAGGGCCGGACTCCCGACGGCCCTGGTCACGACCCTGTTCAACCTCGCCGAGGGCGTCGGGGCCAGCCGGATCGTCAAGGGCAAGGCCATCCCCCATCCCGTCGGAGACCCCAGCCAGTCCTACGAGGGCGAGAAGGACTTGCGCAAGGAGATGCTCAAGAAGGCCCTGGAGGCCCTGGAGACGGAGGTCGCCTCCCCGACGGTGTTCTCAACCTGACCCCCGTATCCTTATGACATCCTCATCCTCCCCGTCCCAAAGCAACGGTCAGGCCGGCCCTGTCATCAAGGGGGTCGCCTATTGTTTGGCCCACGTCCCGGACCTGGTGCCGCTCGGGTCAAAGCCCTCCCGGGACATACCCCTGGACCCTTCCGTCCTGGACATGATTCACCGCCACCAGCGCGGCTTCGACGATGCGGTGGCCTATCCCCCTCACCAGGTGTTCATCGGCAACCTCCGCCCCGACGACCTGAAGGACGTCCCCAAACCGTGGTTCGAAAACCCGGTCGGCGGCGCCTCCAGGACCGGCCCCTACGGCGAGGTCATGCCCCAGGCCGAGTTCTACGGCTGGATGAAGGCGTCCGACCAGTTCGACCTGATGTGGCTGGAAGAGGAGTTCCTGGAAGAGGTCCGCGCCGCCATGTCCATTCATCCCCTGGTCACGAG
>JAAXHX010000114.1 GCA_012270635.1 Dehalococcoidia bacterium
TCGGAGCGGTAGTCCGTGGCCCCATCAGATACGGCCTTAAAACTCCGAGCCGTGGTCATTGCGCATCCTCCAAAGCGCGTTTTACCTCAGCAATGCGCTCAACCCTGATGCGGTCGGATTTCCTTACCGCTTGGGCGAGGTCATAGTCAGCCTGCAACCGATACCATGACTCCGCGCCACCGCCGAAGGCCTTATCCAGTCGAATCGCCATCTCGGGGGAGATGCCCGAACGACGATTGACCAACTCCGACAACTGGTTGCGGCTGACACCCAGTTTGCGGGCCGCCTCCGTCACGGTCAGTCCCAATGGCTCCAGGCAGTCTCGGCGGATCGACAGGCCCGGATGGGGCGGACTCTTCGACTTCTCGGCGTCCGTATCCAGGTTCATGAGTACGTCTCCTGTGGGATTGGCGAATGCCCTGTGTGCAGCGTAACCAACCACTGGTCACATTGCAACGATAAGTATGCGAGTGTCGTTTACTCCTGCGCCAACGGCGGAGGGAGCGGCATGAGCCAGACTGCCGAGCAATGACCTCGGGGCTGTCGTTGGCAGCGGAGTTAACGAGGGTGGATACCACGCACACCTCCATTGCGTCGTCGGGATATGGCATCAGCACGCCGGTGTCGTCCACGCTATCGTCAAGCCAGAACTCCTCCATGTCCTTGTGCAGAATCACCGGCATTCTGCCGTGAATCGGTCTGAGTAGGTCGTTGGCCTCATTCGTGACTATGGCGCATGACGGGATGGCCTTTCCGTCCGGGTCCCTCCACACCGACCACAGTCCCGCGAAGGCGAAGGGCTCGCCCGACCGCATGACTATCCGCATGGGCCTCTTTCGACCGCCCGCTCTCTGCCATTCATAGAAGCCGTCCGCAAGCACCAAACACCTTCGACGCCTCAGTGCGTCGCGGAATGCGGGCCTTGCCGCCACCGTCTTCGCTCTGGCGTTTATCATTCGACTTCCGATGGAAGCGTCCTTGGCCCAGTGGGGAATAAGACCCCAACGCATGAACCCGCCGCGCCTCTTCTCGCCGCCTACGACCGTGAGCACCTCCTGAGTGGGGGCGATATTGTAACGACGTTCGAGGGTGTCCCAATTGCCGTCGAACGCGAATCGAGCGACAAGCTCTCCCAGGTCAGCAATCAAACTGTATCGTCCGCACATCTTCTTGGGCTTTCCATCGATAATTTGACGTGGTCGATACGCGACAGTTTTGAGGGGGCTATTGCCAGTCCATTTCTCCGCCAATTATCCCACTTTCCTGACAGCCCAGGCCACTCGTTTCCCCATGGCAAGTTGCTGTGCTATCGCCAGTCGTGGGCGGCGGGCATCGGCACTTTGGTACGGACAGCCTCTACGTGAGAAACGAGGACGTTGGTCTTGCCGTTGTACCGGGACACTGTGCTCCTCACGATGATCACCCGGCTTCCCATCTCCCTCCTGTAGTGGGCAAAGACCCGAGGCCAGAGGATGAGCTGCACGTCGCCCTCTTCGTCCTCGATGGTGACGAAGACAGTCCCATCCCTTCCCTTGGGGTGCTGCCGGGCCACGGGCCATCCCGCAACCCGAACGGCTTGGCCGTCGGGGAGGGCCTCCACCGCCGCCGTTGGCAGCACATCGGCGTCCAGGACGGGGTTAAGAAGCGCCCCAAGCTGGAGCTGGACCCGCCCGCCGACGCCGTGGTCAAGCGCATCTTCGACATGGCGCTTGCGGGCATAAGCTCCCTGGACATCACCAAGGCCCTCAACGCCGAGGGCGTCCCCACCCCCAGGGGTAAGCAGTGGCTCAAGAGCACCGTCCACACCGTCCTCACCAACGAAGCCTATACGGGCACGCTCGTGTGGGGAACCAAGGCCAGGGACGGCGCAGAGCCGGTGCGGG
>JAAXHX010000115.1 GCA_012270635.1 Dehalococcoidia bacterium
GCGGGGATACGGCGCCTTCCACGAGGGCCAGGTATCTCTTGGCAACAGCCCGGCCCTTGAACTGGGCGGAGAGGTCTCGGTGGGCGGCTGGCGTCTTGGCGACTATGATCAGCCCGGAAGTGTCCTTGTCCAACCGGTGGACTATCCCCGGCCTTTCGGGGTCTCCAATACCAGACAGACCGGGCAGATAGGCCAGCAGGGCGTTGACCAGAGTACCGCTCCCGTGCCCCGGGCCAGGGTGGGTCGCCACCCCTGCCGGTTTGTCTATTACCAACAGATGGTCGTCTTCGTAGAGGATGTCCAGGGCGAGGGGGTGAGCAACCACGGACTGCGGGGTGTCCCCGGGAGGGGCCATCTCCAGCACGTCTGACGGTTTCAGCCGGTAGCTCGGCGGGGCCGTACGGCCATTCACCCGCACCAACCCCTGCGAAATCATGCGCTGAATGGAAGACCGGGAGAACTCGGGGCAGAGGTCGGCCAGGTGCTTGTCCAGCCTCGCACCCGGCTTTGCAGGCAGGGTGCGGACTGCGGGCCGGGGGTCACGGGGGAGTGCCGTCACTGGCCTTGTCCCTGGAGTCCTTGCCGAAGAGCAGGGCCACGGCAAGAGTTATGAACCCAATGGTGATGGAAGAATCGGCGACGTTGAACACGGGCCAGACGCGGAAGTCCACGAAGTCCACCACGTACCCGTAGGCGATCCTGTCTATGAGATTGCCGATGGCGCCGGCAAGCTGCATGATCAGGCTGACCGCCAACAGGTTGCTGGCGCCACCGCCCCGGAAGAAGATGATGGCAATTACCACCACCCCCACGGCAGCTGCGATGGTGAGGGCCAGAGTCTGGTTGGCAAACAGGCCGAAGGCGCTTCCGGTGTTCTGGACGTAGGTGAGGCGTACCGGGCTGTCCTCCGGGATGGATTCCCCGACGCTCATCCGGGTGCGCACTAGGGCCTTGGTGGCCTGGTCGGCCCCGAGAATTAGCATCCAAAATGCAAGGAGATAGAGGTTGCGCCGCTCTCTGAATATCCTTGCAAAACGCTCTGTCATGCTAACTCTCGGACTTGTCGATTTTAGCATAAGACCCTAGAGGGCCCCTTTCTCACTTGCCCTCACTCCGACGCCTTGTCGGGGGTGGGAGCAAGGTCAAATGCCCTCACGAAGAACTCCGCGGCCGCATCCGCCATCTCATCCGCCTTGCACATCCAGAAGTGGTCCTCCCCTGCAATAACGACCCGTTCTTCCTCCAGGGTTCCCGACACCAGCTTCTCCACCGGGAGAAACGCATCCGAGTCCCCGCATATCACGAGCTTGGGAACGGAGACCAGCTGCCACCCTTTTCCGGTAACGCTGGACACCATGGGGGAGACCGCCACTACGGGGTGTCGACCGGGTCTCTGGGCGGCCATTCTCAACACTATCTCGGCGCCGAAGGAGTAGCCGGCCAGTCCGATTCTGGTCGGGTCCACGCCCCGGACGCCGCCGAGGAAGGAGACGGCGGCCTTGAGGTCATCGAGCTCGCCCCGCCCATCGTCGTATTGCCCTTCGCTGCGGCCCACGCCCCGGAAGTTAAACCTCAGGCTCGGGATGCCCAGCCTCGCCAGTCTGTCGGCTATGGCCAGGACCACGCCATTATCCATGTCGCCGCCGAACAGGGGGTGGGGATGGGCTATTGCCACGGCAACCTGATCGGCCAAGCCGACTCCCGACGGCATGGTCAGGACTCCCTCTAGGGTCAGAGCCCCCGAGGCAAACGTAACCCTTTTGCTATCCAGCTTGTCTTCTCCCTTCCATCCGATTCCCGGCAGGGAGTGGACATGATATGTCCTGTACTGGCAAGCCTCAACACCCGATGCTAGAATGAGCCATATCCCGCGGAGGTCCACCCCTATGAGAATCGTCGATCTTCGGAGTGACACGGTAACCCAGCCGACCCCGGAAATGCGAGAGGCCATAGCAAAGGCCGACCTGGGCGACGACGTTTTCGGGGAGGACCCGTCGGTCAACCGGCTGGAAGCCATGGCCGCCGAGCGGCTGGGGAAAGAAGCCGCCGTGCTGGTCTCCAGCGGGACCCAGGGCAACCTGACCGCGATCCTGTCCCACTGCCAGAGGGGAGACGAGGTCATCCTGGGGAACCGGTCCCACAGCTATCTCTACGAGGCAGGGGGGGTCTCGGCGTTCGGGGGGGTCCACGTCTTCACGGTCCCAACCTCCGAGGGAGGCGCCCTGGATGCGGCGGACGTGGAGGAATCCATCCGCAAGGAGAACCCTCATTTCCCCCGCACAGCCCTGGTGTGCATGGAGAACACCCACAACCTCTCCGGGGGCACGGCGCTGGGGACGGGGGAAATCGGGCCCGTCGCCCAGGTGGCGCAAAATCACGACATACCACTCCACCTGGACGGGGCCCGGGTGTTCAACGCCGCCGTGGCCCTGGGGGTCGACGTGCAGCAGATCACTGACCCCTTCGACTCTGTCACCTTCTGCCTATCCAAGGGACTTTCCTGTCCCGTGGGCTCGGTGCTGTGCGGCTCGGAGGAGTTCATTCACAAGGCCCGCAAGATTCGCAAAGCCCTGGGAGGCGGCATGAGGCAGGCGGGCATCATCGCCGCGGCGGGAATCGTGGCGCTGGAGACGATGGTGGACAGGCTGGCGGAAGACCACGCCAACGCCCGGGCCATCGCCGAGGGTCTCGCCGAAATCCCCGGGCTGCATCTGGACCTGGAGCGGGTCCAGACCAACATGGTAATGGTGGAAGTGACAAAGGAGTTCCCCAACGGAGGAGTCACCGCCGCCCTGGAGGAGCACGGCGTGCTGGCGCTGGACCGGGGCGGCGGCAATCTGCGGCTGGTGACCCATTACGGGATTGACGAGGCGGACGTTGGCCGAACGGTGGAAGCGTTCCGCTCGGTGATGAACTAGCGCCATGACCAAGCTGGGCATCATGTTGGAGGGCCAGGAAGACCTGACCTGGGACAAGTGGCACGACTTCGTGGACCGGTCCGAGGGCCTGGGCTTCGAGTCGCTCTGGCGGTCCGACCATCTTCACCCCCTGGTACTTGGCCCCGAAAAGGAAGTCTTGGAGGCCTGGGTATCCTTCGTCACGTTGGCTGCCCGCACGGAGCGAATACGTTTCGGGGCCATGGTTACTCCAATGACGTTTCGACACCCCAGCGTCCTCGCGAAGATGGCGGCCTCGATAGACCTGCTGTCGGGGGGAAGGCTGGAGATGGGGCTGGGGGCTGGGTGGTGCCTGCCCGAGCACAGCGCCTTCGGCATCCCCTTCTACGACTGGAAGACCCGCTACGGGATGCTGGAAGAGGGCCTGGAAGTTATCAAGGCCCTTTGGACGGAGGACAACGTCACCTTTAAGGGGCGGCACTACACCCTTGAAAACGCCACCTCTTACCCCAAGCCCGCGCAGTCTCCCCACCCGCCTTTCGTCATAGGCGGAAACGGCGAGCGTCGGACGCTGCCCATCGCCGCGGCCTACGCGCAGGAATGGAATGGCATCGGCCTGACGGTCGAAGGGTTTGAGGCCAAGCGCGACAGGCTGCACGGTCTTTGTCGGGAGATAGGCCGAGACCCCGAGAGCCTGGACCTCTCCCTGACGGCCACGACCGTCATAGGCCGGGACGATCAGGACTTTGCCCAACGGCTCGCTCGGGTGGCGGACATCCTCGGGGCTGAATCGGGGGTTGCGGGGTCCGGCCCCGAGCAGCTGATGGAGAAGGGGTGGATAGCCGGGACGCCGGACCGGGTAGTGGAGCGGATTCTGGCCTACTCGGAGGCGGGTGTATCCCGGGTAATCTTCCAGCTCTACGATTACGAAGACACCGACCTTCTGGACATCATCGCCGAAAAGGTGCAGCCCCGGCTTTCGTAGCCTCCCGGACGAACGGGGCTATTCGTCGGGGGGATGCGGGGGTCGGCGGCCCTTCATCCTCTCCTCGATTTCCATCTCGAAGCCCTGGCCCGACGGCTGGTAGTACCTGCGCCCCGAAAGCTGCTCCGGCAGGTGCTCCTGCTCCACGTAATGCTCTTCGTAGTCATGGGCGTACTTATAGCCCTTGCCGTATCCCGCCGCCCGCATCAGTCCGGTGGGCGCGTTTCTAAGGTGCAGGGGGACGGGCAGGTGATGGGTAGTCTCCACGTCCTCCCTGGCCTTGAGGTAGGCTGCGTATGACGCGTTGCTCTTGGGCGCGGTGGCCAGGTAGACGGCGGCCTCTGCCATGGGGACGAACCCCTCCGGCATTCCTACGAAGTGGACCGCCTGCTGGGCCGCGACGGCGACTACCAGCGCCTGGGGGTCGGCCAAGCCCACGTCTTCCGCAGCCAGGATGACCATCCGGCGCACGATGAACAGGGGGTCCTCGCCGGCTTCTATCATACGGGACATCCAGTAGAGGGCAGCGTCGGGGTCCGAGCCCCGGAGGGACTTGATGAAGGCCGATATGGTGTCGTAGTGCTGGTCTCCGCTCTTGTCGAATCTCGGGATGCGGCGCTGCAGGGCATCCTCTATCGCGTCTACGTCGATTACCCGGGCCCCGGATGACGAGGCGACCCAGGCCGCCAGTTCCAGGGTGTTGAGGGCTATGCGGGCGTCGTTGCCGCTAAGGTCGACCAGGCGGTCAAGGGCCTCGGGTGCCAGGGACACGTCCTCCCGGCCCAACCCTCTCTCCCGGTCTGTCAGCGCCCGCTCCACGATGCTTCTGATTTGCGTCTCTTCGAGGGGCTTGAGGGTGAAGACTCGGCAGCGGGAGAGAAGCGGGGCTATCACCTCGAAGGAGGGATTTTCGGTGGTCGCGCCTATGAGGGTGACGGTCCCGTCTTCCACGTGAGGCAATACAACGTCCTGCTGGGCCTTGTTGAAGCGGTGAATTTCGTCGATGAACAGCACCGTGCCCCGACGGTACATGCCGCGCAGCTCCCGGGCCTCGTTTATGACCTGCCTCAGCTCGGCGACGCCGGATGCCACGGCGCTGACCTGCCTGAAGCTGGCCCGGGTCTGGGAGGCGATGATCCGGGCGAGGGTGGTCTTTCCACTGCCGGGCGGGCCCCACAGGACCATGGAGGGGAGGCGGTCGGCCTCTATGCTGGTCCTGAGCGCCCTCCCCTTCCCTATAAGGTGCTCCTGACCGACGTACTCGTCGAAGTTAAGAGGTCTCATGCGGGCGGCCAGGGGCGCGTCCTGCCGTAGCTGCGCTTCGGTTGAGACCTCGAACAGGTCCTTGCGTTGCTTAGCCATGCCTCTCCAGACCTCGGCCCGTCATCGGGCCAGCGTGACCACCGTGACCCCCCAGCCCCCCTCTTCGAGGGTCGCTCCCCGGAATGAACTAACCAGCTGATGGCCAGCGACCCATTCCAGGACCGCGCTGCGCACCTTCCCCTGTCCCTTACCATGCACTATCCGCACTTGGTGCAACTTCGAGAGGAAGGCGTCATCCAGGTACTTGTCCAGCTTGATCAAAGCCTCTTCCACCCTCATCTGCCGAAGGTGCACCTCCAGGGGAGGTGGGTCCAGGGCCCCGACGAGGAAGGCGGAGCCTCCACATGCGCCGCATTCGGCTTGTCTATTTCCCCACCCCAGCCCCTCCACCCGGGAGGCGCCGCAGGTGAGGCAACGGTAGGTCTCAGTCGGTCTCACCGGAACCCGCGTCCAGGGCTTCGATTACCGCGTCTATGAGTGCTGCTTCCTGGTCCGGCAATACGGTGCGAGGGTCCAGCAGCAGGGCGTCGTCTTCGATGCGGCCTATGACAGGGTTGAGACCCGTGCGAAGGGCCCTGGCAAGGGTGTCGACGCCGAGGCCGTCCGGGGGTCGGACTTGCAGGGCCCACGTGGGAAGGGTGTCGCCGGGCAGGCTTCCTCCGCCTATGGCCGAACTAGCTTCGACGACGATCGCGCCCCGTTCGATCCTATCACGCCACGATTGAGCCCTGCGCCCGATGGCCTCCCGAGACATGGATATCATGCGCCAGACTGGCACTTTTGCCAAATGCTCCTCCTTGAGGTAATGGAGGAGGGTGGCGGTCAAAGCGGCCATGGTCATCTTATCGATGCGTCCGGCCCGGGCCAGGGGGTGACGGGCCAGTGCGGAGACGAGGTCTCGGCGCCCAGCGATGACGCCGGCCTGCGGCCCGCCCAGCAGCTTGTCGCCGGAGAAGGTCACCAGGTCTACGCCGGCGGCGATGCTGTCCTGGGGTCTCGGCTCCTCCGCAAGCCCGAATGCACGGGTGTCCACCAGGCAGCCGCTGCCCACGTCGTGGACCACGGGTATGCTCGATTCCCGGCCGAGAGCGGCCAAATCGGCGGTGTCGGGCGCTTGGGTGAAGCCGACAACTTTGAAGTTGCTGGTGTGCACCTTGAGGAGCAGGGCGGTGTGTTCGTTCATCGCGCTGCGGTAATCGGAGAGGTAGGTGCGGTTGGTGGTGCCGACCTCCACCAGCCGGGCCCCGCTGGCCCCCAGTATCTCCGGGACCCGTACGCCGCCCCCGATCTCCACGGCCTCGCCCCGGCTCACGATTACATCGCGGTCCCGGGCGAAAACGCTTAGTACAATATGAAGAGCCTCGGCGTTGTTGTTCACGGCCAACGCGGACTCGGCGCCCGTGAGCCGACTGACCAGGGACTTGAGGGCCGCATCCCGGCCCCCCCGCTCTCCCTTTTCGAGGTCGACTTCCAGGTCGGAGTAGCCCGCCGCCGCCTCCAGGGCCGCCCTTGCGGCGTCCTCGCTGAGGGGCGCCCGACCGAGGTTGGTGTGTATGACCACGCCCGTGGCGTTGATCACCCTGCTCGGCGAGGGCTTCCAGAGGGTCCTGGCCCTGTGCTCCATCTCTGCGACAAGGGTTTCGAGAGAGGGGACGGACCCGCCGTTCGATATGCCCTCCCGCGCCGCCTGCAGGGAGTCTCGGGCGAGGGTGACAAGGGCGTCGTGGGAATAGGTCTCCGCCAGCGCCCTGGACCCTTCGGTCGCGAGAATCCTGTCGACGCTGGGGAGTCCCCTGAACCTGTTCTTGCCCGTAGCCACCATGCTTCTTCCTAGCGGCGATTTTAGCACGTTGCTTTTGAAGGCTGGTACAATCCCCCCAGCCAGGTCGGTTTCCGGTGGATGGCCGCGACAAGGAGGGGACGATATGGCAGACTACATGGTTATCTCCGCCGACTCCCATGCCAACGAGCCGGTGGAGCTGTACGAGCGCCTCCCGGAGGAGTACCGGCCCCGGGCGCCGCGGGAAATCACGAAGGACGGCCATCGCTTCCTGCGGATCGAAGGAGCGCGGGACCTGCCCCTCGACGCCCCCAACCCCCTTACCGAAGAGGACATGCGCAGGTTCTTCCGGGACACCGAGAGAGGCCAGGACCTCATCGCCAGCAATCCCAACGACCTGGCCGGGGGCGTCGACATCCCGGTCAGGTTGTCAGACCTGGAAGAGGACGGCGTATCCGGGGAGGTGATATACCCCCAGGGGATATTCAAGTCCTTCGCATCCCCGGACCCCGGTTACCAGAAGGCCCTGACCGGCCTCTACAACGACTGGTACCACGAGATTTTCGGAGAACACTCGGACAAGTTCGTGACCTCGGCCCTGCTGCCGATGATCGACATCCAGCTAGCCATCGAGGAGGCGGAGCGGGTGTCGAGGCTCGGGGGAAGGTCTTTTTCCGTTCCCGTCAGCATGCCCATGCTCCCTTACAACTTCCCCGATTACGACCCCTTCTGGGACGTTGCGGAGAGCCTGGAAACGCCCGTAGCGTTCCACGTGTTCACCAAGGGCCCGGCAGGCGAAGCGCCCCTCGGGCGGGCAAGGAGCGGCCCCGGAGAAGACCTCTCCTCCGAGATAAACGACATGGCGCACGCCATGAACCCCCTCACGTTGCTGGTCGCCTCGGGGGCCCTGGAACGTCACCCGGGCTTGAAGTTCGTGCTGGTGGAGGGTGGGGTGGGGTGGCTGGCGTGGGTCCTCCAGACCCTGGACGAGATGCAGGTGAAGCGCCACATGTGGGCGGAGCCCAAGCTCAACATGAAGCCCAGCGAGTACTTTCACCGTCAGGGATACGCCACCTTTGGCGACGACCGGGTTGGGCTGATGACCCGGTACGTCATCGGCGTAGATAACCTGATGTGGGGCAGCGACTACCCCCACGACGAGGGGAC
>JAAXHX010000116.1 GCA_012270635.1 Dehalococcoidia bacterium
CCTCCGTCATTCCGGCCCCCGAGCCGGAATCCATCCCCCCTCTCCGTCATTCCCGACTCCGATCGGGAATCCATCCCCAGTGCCCCCTCACCCCAAACCCGCTAAAGTACGAACAGGGGCGCAGGGGCCGCTCGTGCTGAGCCCCTAATTTATCCTGAGCCTGTCGAAGGGAAGTATGAGCGGAGGGGCCGGGTCCCTTCCCCCTGAACAACGAACAATGGGCCATGCCGCTAGCGGCATGGCCCATTGTTCAATGAAACAGGGCGGGTGGGTGGGAACCGATTACTTCTTCTTCGTACTCCTCCGCCTCGCCGACCCGGCCCTCGGCTTGGCCACCGGTTTCGAGTCGCTCATCATCGTGTTCAGCCCCTTCATCAGCCGGGACGCCATTCGGGACGCCTTGTTGCGGTGTATGTAGCCCCGTGACCCGGCCCTGTCCAGCGAGGACACCGCCGCCCGGGTCGACTTCTGCGCTGCCGCCACGTCTCCCTGGTCCACCGCATTCCTCGCCGTCTTGATGTTCGTCTTCAGGGCGCTGGTAACCCGACGATTTATCATCGTCTTGCGCGCCGACACCCTCGCCGATTTCTCTGCGGACTTTGAATTAGCCAATCTGTAGATTTCCTCCTGGATCTAGGAAGCTATCGCCGCCTTGGCGGCCTGTGAATGATGGTCGCTCCTTCTGACCCTCAGCACGCCCGGCACCTTCTCAAGCCGATTGAATATACGGCTGAGCTGGCTGATGCCGTTGGTGCCCAGGCTCAGGTGCTCGGTGACCGTGCCGTCCTGGTGCGCCTCCGTTACTACCCCGGATATGTTCACCTTCTCCGCCGAAACCACCGTTGTTATATCTCTCAGCAACCCCACTCTATCCTTGCCTTCGATTTCGATTCTAACAGGATACAGGCGCGCCGTCGAACCCCAGCCCACCTCTATCAACCTCTCCGGCTCCGTTACGTTCGTGATGTTGTGACACGACTTCCGGTGCACACTCACCCCGTGGGCCCGAGTGATGAATCCCATGATCTCGTTCCCCGGCAGGGGTTGGCAGCACCTCGCCAGGCGGGTTAGTACGTCTCCCACACCCATGACCGTGACCCCGGCGTTGAAGTCCGGCCCGGCCTCCGTGCCCGGATCATACACGGGCGCTTGCTTCTCCGCGCCCGATAGCCGCATCGTTATCTGGTGGATGCTTATCGCCCCCGACCCGATGGCCGTGTAGAGGTCGTCCTTCGTCGTAAAGCTAAGTTTGTCCGCTATCTCGTCCACCGTGAAGTCCAGCCCGAGCCGCTTCCGCTCCTTATCCATCAGCTCCTGGCCTCGCTGCATGTTCTCCGCCCGTTCCTGCTTCCTGAACCACAGGCGGATGGCCTGGCGCGCGCCGGCCGTATTGACGTAGCCCATGTCCGAGTTCAGCCAGTCGAGCCTCGGCCCCTGGACCTTGTTGCTGGTCAGGATCTGCACCGTGTCGCCGTTCTGCAACGAGTAGTCCAGCGAGGTCAGCTTCCCGTTCACCCTGGCCCCGCTGCACTTGTGCCCGATATCCGTATGGATGCGGTATGCGAAGTCTATCGGCGTCGCCCCCGCCGGCAGCTCCTTCACCTCTCCCTTGGGCGTGTATACGAAGACCTGGTTCGGCAGCAGGTCCGTCTTCACCGACTCCAGGAACTCCTCCGCCCCCGACACCTCCCTCTGCCATTCCAACAGCTGCCGCACCCACGTCATCCTGTCCTCGAAGTGGCTCGTGCCCTTGGCCCCTTCCTTGTACCGCCAGTGCGCCGCTATCCCAAACTCCGACACCTGGTGCATTTCGAAGGTGCGGATCTGGATTTCCATCGGCACTCCGTCCTCGGCGATGACGCTCGTGTGCAGCGACTGGTAGCTGTTCTCCCGGGGGTTGGCTATGTAATCGTCGAACTGACCGGGTATCGGGTGCCAGATGCCGTGGGTTATTCCCAGGGTTGCGTAGCAGTCCACCACCTCCCTCACCAGGACTCGCAGGGCGAACAGGTCGTGGATCTGGTCGAACTCCTTGCCCTGCGCCGCGTATCTCGCCATCTTCCTGTGGATGCTGTATATGTGCTTGGGCCTCCCCGTCACGTCCGCCTCTATCCCCGCGTCATCCAGCGCCGACTTCAGCAGGTGCGTCACCTGCGAAACGTACCTCTCCCGCTTCGTCCTCTTCTGGATCAGGAGACGGGATATCTGCCGGTATCTGTCGGGTTGTAGGACCCGGAAAGCCAGGTCTTCCAGCTTCCACTTCAGGTCGGCCATCCCTAGCCGGTGGGCCAGGGGCGCGTAGATGTCCATCGTCTCCCGCGCGATGTTCAGTTGACGCTGGCGGGGCAGGGCTCGGAGCGTGCTCATGTTGTGCAGCCGGTCGGCCAGCTTTATCAGCACCACCCGGATGTCCTGCGCCATGGCCACCAGCATCTTGCGCAGGTTCTCCGCCTGCGTCGCCGAGTCATCTATCCGGTGCCCGTTCGCCCGGCGGATGGCCATGAGCTCCAGCCTCGTCAGCTTGGACACGCCGTCGACCAGCCTCGTGACTTCCGGCCCGAACCGCTCGTCCAGCTGTTCCGGCGTGACGTCGCAGTCCTCGATGACGTCATGCAGCAACGCCGCCGCTATGCAGTTGGCATCCAGTTTGAGGTCGGCCAGGTGCAGAGCCGTGGAAAGGGGGTGTCGAATGTACGGCTCCCCCGAGAGCCGCACCTGTCCCTCATGGCTCGACTCCGCGAAATCGTATGC
>JAAXHX010000117.1 GCA_012270635.1 Dehalococcoidia bacterium
AAGATAATCGGGGGCGGGTTCCCGGTAGGGGCGGTGGCCGGCACTGAAGACGTGATGGAGGTGTTCGACCACCGGTCGGGGCACAAGGTGCACCACGGGGGGACCTTCAACGCGAACCCGGTGACCATGACTGCAGGCTTGACGGCAATGCAAATGATGACCCCCGAAGAGTACGACCGGATCAATGGGCTGGGCGACTACGCTAGAAGTAAGCTGAACGACCTGATAGTGAGGAAAGAGGTCCCCGCCCAGGTCACGGGGATAGGGTCGTTGTTCTGGTTCCACCTGACGGACACGAAATGGAACGATTTCCGGGAGTTCACGGCCTCGGGGCCGGGGCAGGAGACGTTCAACAAATTCACGCACGAGATGCTGGGGCGGGGGATAGTGTACGCGGGTCGGGGGGTGGCCTGCATCTCGACGCCCATGGGGCACGAGGAGATGGATGCGTACGTGGATGCGGTGGACGCATCGCTGGATGCGATAGGGTATTAAGGGTACGGGTCGAGGATCCTCGACCCTCGAGACAAAACGCAATAGCGGGCGTCACATGTGTAAAGGGCATGTGACGCCCATGCTTTAGGTAGGGGAAGAGCGCGCTCCACACTGCTCTTCTTTGCAGAATCGAAATGGACAACTGGCTTAGCGACCTGAAGGTACTGGACGTTAGCACGGGCATCGGGGGGGCGTTTTGTGCGAGGCTGCTGGGGAGGTGCGGGGCGGAGGTGGTGAAGGTGGAACCTCCGGTGTCGGGGGACCCGGTGCGGGCCTGCGCCCCGTTCTTCAAGGACCTGCCGCACCGAGGGGGAAGCGGCCTATTCCTGCACCTGAACGGCGGCAAGCGGAGCGTCACCCTCGACCTGCGCAAAGGCGCCGGGCGGCGGATATTCCGGCAACTGGCCGGCGAGGCTGACGTGCTGGTGGAAAGCTTCGGGCCGGGGTCCATGGACCGCTTGGGGCTGGGCTATGACGAGTTGAGGAGCGGGAATACGGGGCTGGTGCAGATATCGGTGTCGGATTTCGGGCAGTGGGGCCCGTACGCGGGGTACAAAGCCAACGAGCTGGTGCAACACGCGATAAGCGGACTGATGTATCCGACAGGGTTCCCCGACCAGGAGCCTGTGCCCTCGGGGGGATACCTGCCGCAGTTCAAGGCCGGGATGGCCGGGGCAATAGCCGCGCTCTCGGCTCTGCACTGGCGGGATGTGTCGGGGGAGGGGCAGCAGGTGGATGTATCGACGCTGGAGGTGATGGCGAACTTCCTGGAGACGACGCTGATCCTGTATACCTACCAGGGAGTGGTGAGAGGTCGCACCGGGAGCACGCTTTCTCCGCCGACACCCCTGTGCGACATGTACCAGACCAGGGACGGGTACATGATCGTGACTTCGCTGACGCAGCAGCAGAGACAGTCGCTGTTCGAAATGATCGGTCATCCGGAACTGGTGGACACCTTCGAGTCCCCGCTCTCCAGGGCGATACCGGAGGAGGCCAAGCAGAAGCTGTGGGACTCCATCGGGGCCTGGTTGGGAGAGCAGGACACTGAAGAGGCCTTCGAGCTTTCCCAGTTGCTGAGGATACCCTGCGCCAAGGTGGACACGCCGAGGGACCTGCTCAATGACCATCACCTGAGGGAGCGGGGTTTCTTCCAGACCCTGGAGCACCCCGAGTTCGGGTCCGTAAAGCTTCCCGGCACGGGCCTGACGGTGATGGGAGAAGAGGCGCCGACTCCGGAGGCGGCCCCGGTCCTGGGGGAGGCGAACAGGGAGGTCTACCAGCACAGGTTGGGGATGTCGGCCAGGGAGATGGCGATGCTGGGGTCGGGGGAGGTGATCTAGCGCATGAAGGTCGATTTGAAAAAGCTGCCGCTGAGCAACGTGAGGGTCGTCGACCTGACCCGGTACTGGGCAGGGCCGTACGCGACGCAGCTCATGGCGTCCCTCGGGGCGGAGGTGATCCGGGTCGAGGCCACGGTCTACGTGGACGCGGTGAGGTACATGCTTCCACCGGACGGGATAGAGGATACGGAGGACCCGCACAACCGGGGCTCCTACTTCCACATGGCAAACCGGAACAAGAACAGCATCGCCCTGGACCTGCAGACCGAGCGGGGTCGGGCGCTGCTGCTGGAGCTGGTCTCGATTGCGGACGTGGTAATCGAAAACTATAGCGCACGGGTGATGGGGAACCTTCGGCTGGACTACGAGGACCTGAGGAAGGCGAGACCCGACCTGATCATGATGAGCATGCCGTCCTTCGGGCGATCGGGGCCCTACAGGGACCACGTATGCTTCGGCGAGGCGCTGGAGGGGATGACCGGGCTGTCCCATCTGACCGGACACCCGGATGGGCCGCCGGTGCGCTCCTCCGGGGCGTTCACGGACCCGGGGTCGGGGATGTGGGGAGTGTATGCAGTGCTGGCGGCGTTGCAGAGAAGGCGCCGGACGGGGCAGGGCGCCCGGATGGACCTGTCGCAGCAGGAGGGATACATCAGCCTGCTGGGGGACGCAGTGATGGACTACACGATGAACGGACGGATACGGAGGCGTCTCGGGACCCGGCACCCGTCCCGGACGCCGCAGGGCGCGTACCGGTGCAAGGGAGAGGACGAGTGGGTTGCAATCTCGGCGGGGAGCGACAGGGAATGGGAGGCCCTATGCCGGGTGATGGGACGGGAAGACCTTACGGAAGAGCCCCGATTTCGGCACATCCTGGGCAGGTCCAGGCTTCAGGAAGAGATTGACGAGGAGATCAACGCGTGGACCTCGGGGCGGGTGGCGAGGGAGGCGATGGTCCTGCTGCAGGGGGCCGGGGTCCCGTGCAGCATCGTTTCCAAGGTCAACGACCTGTTTGAAGACCCGCATTTCAAGGAGCGAGGATTCTTCGAGACGACCGACCATCCGTCGGTGGGGGAGTACCCGCACTTCGGGATCCCGTTCAAGATGTCGAGGACGCCGGGGGGCAGCCATTCCCACGCGCCCCTGTACGGGGAGCACAACCGCCGGGTGTTCTGTGAGGTGTTGGGGCTGGTAGGAGATGAATACGATGAGTTGCTGGAAGCGCGGGTGTCGGCGGAGGCGCCGTTGATCGGGGACTAGAGACCGAGGGAGAAGCAGATGGGCGACAACAGTGACATAGCCGGCGAGGCAGCGATTGTGACGGGGGCGGCGCAGGGCATCGGCAGGGGGGTGGCGCACATGCTGGCGGAGGCGGGGGTGAAGATAGTCATCGGGGACATTCAACCTGCCGACAGGACGGTATCGGAGGTCCGGGGGATGGGCGGGGAGGCGGTGAGCATGGTGATGGACACCAGCCGACCCCGGGAGGCGGAGGCCCTGGTCGACCTGGCCGTCGAGGAATACGGACGGCTGGACATCCTGGTGAACAACGCGGGAATAGATGCGCCCAGGGGCAACGCGTGGGACCTGCCGGACGAGGAATGGCGTCGGGTGATAGACGTGAACGTGAGTGGGGTGTTCTACTGCTCGAGGGCGGCGCTGAGGCCGATGATGGAGGTGGGCAAGGGGTTCATCGTCAACATGAGCTCCCAGGCGGCTCGGGTGGGGGAGCCGGGGATGTCTCCGGCGTACAACGCGAGCAAGGCGGCGCTGCTGGGCATGACCATGGAGTTCGCATTGCAGGTCGCCGACAAGGGGATAAGGGTCGTGGCTCTCATGCCGGGGGCCATCGACTCCCGGGAGCCGGGGTGGAGCGAGGAGCGGAAGGCCGAGGTCCTTCTGGAGTACCCCCTGGGCATCGGGACGCCGCGGGACATCGGGGAGATGGTCCGGCGCCTGGCGAGCCCGGCGTCGAGGTGGGTGTCGGGGACGGCGGTGCAGCTGACCGGGGGATACCAGAGAGGTTCGGGATGGTTTTAGAGTACGAAGTAAGGGACAGGATAGCTTACATCACCCTGAACAGGCCTAGGGCGATGAACGCAATGAACCGGGAGTTGTCCGGCAAGCTGGCCGACGCCATCCGGGAAGTCGACCGGGACCCGGAAGTCTGGGCGGCCATCGTCACGGGAGCAGGGGACAAGGCGTTCAGTAGCGGTGGAGACCTGAAGGAGTACGTGAACCGGGAGTTGGAAGGGCCGGGGCAACCCTATACGATGTTCAAGCACTACGACCGGCCTATGTCCGTGAAGCCGTTCATTGCCGCAGTGAACGGGTACTGTCTGGCTGGCGGCCTGGAACTGGCCCTTGCCTGCGACATCAGGATTGCGTCGGAGAACGCTTCGTTCGGGTGCCCGGAGGCGAGATGGGGACTGCTGCACGGCTACGGCGCGATGCGCCTGCCGCAGATGATAGGGATGGCAGAGGCGATGGAGATGCTGCTGACGGGGGATTTCGTGGACGCCGAGAAGGCCCTTCGCGTCGGGCTGGTCAGCCGGGTGACGCCGCGGGAAGAGCTGATGCCGACGGCGGAGTCGATAGCACGGCGGATATGCGAAAACGCGCCCCTTTCGGTGAGGGTGACGAAGGACCTGGCGTACCGGGGCTCGAACATGCCTTATAGCGAGGGCTTGCATCTGGTGCACACGCTGATGAGCGCGCTGTACGAGAGCGGGGACAGCAAGGAGGGGCCCCGGGCGTTTTCGGAGAAGAGGAAGCCTCGGTACGAGGCGCGGTAAGGGAAGAGGGACTCCCCCCGCTCATACTTCGACAAGCTCAACACGAGTGGCCCCGGTCCCCCACACAGGGCATGACGGATACACGGGGGGGTTAGAGGGCTTCGAGTTCCTGGCGGTGGGGGATGGATGAGCTGGCGCCCGAGCGTTGGACGGAGAGGGCGGCGGCACGGTTGGCAAAGGGCACAGCCTCCGATAGGGAGGCGCCTTCGTTGAGGCGGGAGGCCAGGGCCCCTAGAAAGCAATCGCCCGCGCCCGTTGGATCTACGGCGTGCACCGGGATACCCGGATAGAGGGCGTCGGAGGCGCGGGTCACGGTCATTGCCCCCGCATGGCCCAGGGTGACGATGACGCAACCCGCCCCCCGAGCGAGCAGCTTGCGGGCGGCAGACGCCAGGGCGTCATGATCTCCAGGGATTTGGGCGGCATTTGTCATTTCGGCGAGCTCCGTCTCGTTAACGCAGAGGATGTCCACGAGGGCGAGAAGGGAGTCGGGGAGGTCACGGGCCGGGGCGGCGTTGAGGACCGTCGTTGCCCGGGACCCCGAGGCGATTTCGAGAAACCTGTGGACGGTCTCGACGGGGATTTCAAGCTGGACCAGGGCGACACCCGCCTGAGCGACGTGGGCACGGAGGACGTCCAGGGAGTCGGGGGTGAGGTGAGAGTTGGCGCCCGGGGCGACGACGATGGTGTTCTCGGCGCGGGCGTCGACGGTGATCAGGGCGACCCCCGTGGGAGCGGAGGCACGGGCCACGCCCAGGGAGTCGATGCCCTCGGTGTGCATGAATTCCAGCAGGGAGTCCCCAAAGGGGTCTTGGCCGACGCTGCCGAACATGAAGACCGGAGCAAGGCCCAGGCGTCGGGCGGCGACGGCCTGGTTCAGGCCCTTGCCGCCGGGGACCCGGGTGAGAGCGGTGGCGAATAGGGTCTCGCCGGGTCGGGGCATTCTTTCGGTGGAGGCGATCAGGTCCATGTTGACGCCTCCGGCTATGGCTATGGGCTTGGTGATAAGATCCTCCTACATCAAGGTTTGGAACAATATAACCCAACCGGGGCTTTGATGGATGCAGTTATGGAGGATAAGCAGATGCCCAGACCAATCATCCTGGACGTGGACGCCGGCGTGGACGATGCCTTGGCGATACTCTTGGCCCTGGCCTCGCCGGAGGTGGAAGTGGTCGGGATTACGACGGTGAGCGGAAACGCTCACGTGGACAAGTGCACCGAGAACGTGCTGCGCATATTGTCGTTCGTGGATGCGGGGAAGAGGCCGCGGGTGTACAAGGGGGAGTCGGCGCCGCTGGTGAAGGAACTGTACACGGCGGCCGCGGTGCACGGGGAGGACGGGCTGGGGGACCTGGGAGACGACTACTACCCAGACCTGGACAGTGGGCTGGTGTCGGGGAGGGGAGCCGTGGAAGCGATGGCGGAGATTGTTTCGGGCAGGGCGGGAGAGGTGACGATAGTGGCCACGGGCCCCGTGACCAACGTGGCCAGGGCGATACAGGACTACCCGCAGGAGATCTCCAAGGTGAGGGAGATGGTGGTAATGGGGGGGGCGGTGGACGAGGCGGGGAACATCGAGCCGCTGTACGCGGCGGAGTTCAACACCTACGTTGACCCCGAGGCCCTGGAGGTGCTACTGGAGTCGGGGATAAGGACGACCCTCGTGCCTACGGATGCGACCCACGGGATCCCGTTGATGAGGAGCGCGGCGCGGGAATGGTTCGTCGAGAGAGGGGGCAGAGCTGGGCGCTTCGCATACGACTGCTGCCAGGTCTTCATGGAGTTCACGCTGGAGCACGACGGGTTCGACGGAGCGTACATGCACGACCCGATGGCGACGGCGGTGGTAATCGACCCGACGTTGATGACGGCCGCACCCCGAAGGCTGCACGTGGAGACGAGAGAAGGACTGACGAGGGGAATGACGGCGCCCTACCGGGCCCCGGGGAGCGAGCAGTCGCACCCGAACTGCCGGGTGGCGTCCCGGGTGGATGGAGAGAGGTTCCTGGAGATGCTGCTATCGAGGGTCGGGGGGCTGGGATGAGCAGGGAACGGGCGTGTTGAAGAGGCTCCTGTCCGACTACAGGTGGGAGCTTTGGCTCTTCTTCGTAGCGCCGGCGATCGCATCCGCGGTGGCATTGGGGACAATCTATGCGATCCCATCGTCCGACTCGACAGGCTTCCGTTACATGACGAGGTCTCTTTCGTACTACATAGCATGGCTAGTCCTGATGGGGACATCGTATCGGTGGGTCAGTCGTTCGGGGCGTGACCTGCTCAGACTTGCCTGGCAGTATTCACTGGCGGCAGCGCCCCTGTGGATAGCCTACACGCTGACGATAACCTGGATTTATGGAAGCGAATTTGAATGGATAGGGTTCGGGGAAGGTGAGAGGAATCCAGCTTGGTTGACGCTGCTGTGGTGGGCATGGCATGCGATGGCTCTTGTGATATTAGTGTGTCTTGCCAGGTGGGCTTCACGGAACGGGTTCGATAAAGCGCTGGTCCTAATCGGCGTAGTGGCCTTTCCGGGGATTGACTTCTTCGCTGCAGTCCATACGGGCGGAGCTGGGTACTTCCCTGGGGTGACGGCGCTCAAGGCGCTATTGAGTTTCATTGCGATATGGGCGTTACATAACGGGAGTGCAGGAAAAGGTGTTGGTTGGAAGGGGATAGGCGTGCTGTTTGCAGCGGCTGTAGTGGCATATGGTTTGCCGTATGCGGCTCTAGATATCGAGAATTCAGTCCTCTACGACCCCCCGATTCTAGGTTCTTTCTACAACTGGATGTACAAACTCATTCCGGTGGCCGCCTGCTACGGAGTTGCAATCCTGGCAGCGTATCTGCTCAGGGTGCGGATATCTAAAGAAGGGTGTCTGCCCCAGAAGGCGGTGGGCCCACCGACGCTGCTCTAATGCGGAGGTTGAGGGGTCTCTTCGTAGCGAGCGAGGACGAATAGGAGGGAGCTGAGGCGGTTCAGATAGCGGGGGATCTCGGTGTTGGTGAGGAGGCCCGAGTCCATCAGCTCGACGGCGCGGCGCTCGGCGCGACGGACAGTGGAACGGGCAAGGTCTATGGCAGCCCCCGCCGGGGAGCCTCCGGGCATGATGAACTCCCGAGGCGGCTCGATCTTGGCGGTGAGGTCATCGGTGATTTCCTCCAGCTTGTCGACCATGTCGGGGGTGACTTTCTGGAAGTGCTGGAGGAACTTGGGGTAGAAGTCGGTGTCGATGGCGATCTCGCCACCGACGGTGAAGGCCTCCTTCTGGAGGCCGAGCAGGATTTCCCCCACGTCCTGCTTTGATGTGAGGGCGCGCCCGAGGCCCATGGCGGATACGGCCTCGTCGAGGGCGCCGTAGGCTTCGCAACGGGGGTCGGCCTTGGAGACGCGTCCGCCGTAGAGGAGGCCGGTCTGGCCGCCGTCGCCGAATCGGGTGTACATGGGAGGGGTCTTGGGCATGGGTGAATTATAGCAAGAAGGGGAGGGGAAACCCTCACCCCCTTGGTCCCCCTCTCCCTTAGGGCCATCAAGGGAGAGGGGGAAAGAAGAATAGGGGCGCGCCAGAGGCGCGTCTATGACCGGCTCGGGGGGCGGGATGGCGGAGATAGGGGTGGGAGATGAGCCTAGCCGGTCTTGAGGTTGGTGAG